>JAUXAV010000290.1 GCA_030619735.1 Candidatus Aenigmatarchaeota archaeon
TGGGTTTTATCCATACTATTCCAGGCCCCCATATCGCCCCTAAAATTGCTCCCGAAACAAAACCGATTAAAACTTTTTGAAAAAGTTTCATGTTCTTTTTTCACCTCCTCTCTATCTTTATTTAGGGGGGCCTGTCAGACCAACAAGCCCCCTCTTTCTTCGATTGTTACTTTGTAAGCCGTAAATCTCACACTTTTGGAATTAATGTTCCTACTGATGAGCAGTATAATCAGTATTTCCTATAAACCACCAATCTAGACCTATGTTAGGAGCATATAACGCTCCAGGATAACCAATATCTGCGTCATTTAGAGTTATTATATCTTCTTCACTCTCAGCATAGGCATAACTCCATTGAGTGTAAGTTCCTACCATTACGCCATCGTAATCTTCAGGCGGAACTTCTGGTTCAGGGTCTACTCCACCCCAATTGGTTATTTTGCCAATGATTATTTCTACTTCGCCTTCGAAATAGTCTTTTATGGGCAATCCAGATTTCGGAGAAGTATAAGTGGCATCACCAGACAATAGTCCTGCCTCGCTGATAACTATATCCCCTTCAAGTCCCTCTAGAGGATAAAAATTCCAGACAAATGCAATATCAGCAAAATGGTATTCTCCATCAGTCAAGATTAGTGTTGCTGGAGATCCTGAAGGTACATGGCCCCCTGGTGAAGGAATTGGACAATTAACCCATGTCTGAAGCTCGACACCGAGAGCGTTATATCTTTCAGCATCTTCAAGCCAACGGATAGTAATTTTACCTTCCACTGTAACATTTAGAGTAGTCCCTTTAGTTATACTTCCTTCTGTATAGCTTATGTAAATGGTAGTTGCACCAACTTCTTCAAGTGCAGTAACCGTACCAGCTTCAACTGTGGCAATACTAATATCATCTACCCCATAAACACAATTGGAAGTTACATCTTCGGTATCATCATTATTATAGCTAGCAATAACCTTGAAAGTTCCAGTCTCACCTAGACCTAAAATCATCTCCTCAGGTTCTACTTCAATTCCAATAAGCACAAGCTCAAACTCACTAACCTTTATGGTAAAGTTTGCGCTCACAGAATCTTTACCATCAGTTACTGCAACTGTAATATCCTCAGTTCCAACCTCAGTTGGTGTCCATCCACTTATGACTCCTGCTCCACTTATTAACATACCTGTAGGTCCACTCAGTGAAAAAGTTAACACATCATCATCAGCGTCAGTAGCCTTTACGGTAGCAGTATAAGCAGTTCCAACTGTTGCATCTGGAAGTGCATCAGTAGTTATAACAGGTGCGTGATTTATTGGTGG
>JAUXAV010000292.1 GCA_030619735.1 Candidatus Aenigmatarchaeota archaeon
GGTTTAGATGTGGTATATGTCCCATCCTCAGAAGAATCAGGAACACTTCCTAACTTATACCATGCCCCGGCAATTCCACTTGCATCCGGCGGATTCGTCCAGTTGATTACGAACACAGAATCGTTGGTCCATGGCGATGGGTTCGAACCATTTGCAGTGAGGCTATCAGGAGGGTCGGGAGGAATTGCATCAATGATATTATGCAGTATTGAGACTCCATTATCATCGTAATCTGCAACTGCGATGTCTATCGCCCCATCGTTATTAAAATCTGCACAACTCACTGAGATTGGCCCATCCCCTGCCTCGTAATTCATAAGATCTAGAAAATTTCCATTACCATCTCCCAGAAGAATGGATACATTATCTGACCCTCGGTTTGCGGTTGCAATGTCCATATTACCATCTGCATTAAAGTCCGATGCGAATACGGCATAAGGGCTATCCCCTACCTCATAATAGGTTGAGGGCAAGAAGGTTCCATCACCAGCCCCTAAAAGGATGGAAACATTATCATCTCCCGAATTTGCTGTTACCAAATCAGGAATGGTATCAGAATCGAAGTCGGTTGCATATACCGACATTGGAAACCGTCCCACATCATTATTAGTAAGTGTATCGAACTCTCCATCACCTCTATTCAAAAGAACCGATACAAGATTGGATACATTAAGATAATTCGTCACGGCAATGTCAATATCGCCATCATTATCGAAATCACTGCCATAGACCGAATATCCCTGGTAACCCAGGGTGCAACAATCTACAGCCACAGAGAGACCTCCTGCTCCATCACCGAAGAGTACAGACACATAGTGTTGGTCAGAAGCGGAATTGGTCACTGCGATGTCCAGGTTGCCATCCATATTGAAGTCGTTCGTATATATGGAATTGGGACTACGATCCAATATAATACTGGTGTCTGAGCCAAAACTACCGTCCCCATTACCGAAGGATATCCAGATTTCTCCGACCCCCTCTGCACCCTCATCGTAGATGGCGAGCACAAGGTCAATAATAGTATTACTATTAAAGTCACCTGCACATATTGAGATGGGATTGGCACCCACTGCATAGTTTGAATCGAGGGAAAAAGTTCCATCACCATTGTTGAGGAGCACTGTGAAGTTATCCGCCCCATAATTTGCGCAGGCAATATCTATATATCCATCTCCGTTGAAATCGGCTGAGCAGACGGAGCGGGCACCAGGTCCGGTGTCATAGAACTCTGGTGGTAAAAAATATGCACTGCCAGAGGAAGAATGAATTGTGAAGGAGAATATATACGGTTCCATCGG
>JAUXAV010000296.1 GCA_030619735.1 Candidatus Aenigmatarchaeota archaeon
CTAGTCAGCCCAAGCAGGCTGAGCCCAAGAACTGCTACCGCTCCTCCTTCGTCTCTCATCTTAGCTCCAAAAACAATATTGCCTATCACAACACGAAGCTACTTGCCGTGATAGGCAACATTACTTTGCTTCCCACCGGCAAGACTCCGGCGATTGTATCAGTCAAAGTTTATTTACATGGACCCTTTTGGCCACCAGTCTTACTTCCAGCACCGGGTCCAGACTGCCCTGGGTTACCACCCCCACGACCATTTCTTGACCCTCTGGCTCCGGCTGGTGGGCCTTTGCCATCTTGTCCTGGCATAACTATTCCTTTACTCCTTCGGGCTTAACTAACTCTCAGGTCCTGGTTCGGGCTCTGGTTCGGGCTTTGGTTCGGGTTCAGGCTCAGGCTTGGTTTTTTCTTTGCCTAATAACCTGGCAATCAATGTGTCTTTATCTTCACCAGTTGGGTCTAAACCTCGCTCAATACACAGGACTGTCAGTTCGGTTATGGTCTTCCGCTCAAGGTCTGCTTTCCTCACCATTTTAAGCTCCTTTAAGGTGTTATTTGCAGGAAGACGATGTGCTTCATCATTGTGGTAACCACACCACCACTAATGGCAGGATGGTCGGCAACAGGGTCAGCTGCAGGCCCAGTGCAGGTGTACAGGAAGCCAATCCACTGGTAGCCAAGACGGGTGGTGTCAGCAATATCTACGGAAATATTGGCAGCACCATCACCACACATATAGACCGACCTTTGCCCACCCAGGTCACCTTCATAAGTAGCTGATGCCCACAAAGGGCAAGGACCCCAGGTCTGTGTCCAGACATAGTCTCCAGCAACAGCTACATTCCCATCCTTGTCTAGGGGGCTGTTGAAGATGCCCACACACGGTTCGAACACGTGAGCAGCACCACAGTTAACCCCTGGAATAATCACTTCCTTGTAAGGACCAGGAGTTACAAAAGCACTGGCACTTGAAGTGTATGTTCCTTGCAGGGGGCTTTCCAGTGTTATGACAGTAGCAGTATTGGAGATTATGAGCATCATCACTTTAGGCTGTCCTGCCTCCCACATGGTAAACAAGCCACCACGGTATGCGTTGACTACCATAGTCGTGGTGGTCGTCACTGTGGTTGCTCCCAGTTGGGCATACCCAGTGGTTGGAGTAATACTCAGAGGCACAGCTTTTGAGAACAGACCTATGCCGCCAGTAAAAGCAGCACCGTAGGCAGCTACTCTAGTGGTAACCGCTAGTTGGGTATAACGCCAAGCTCTGCAAAGCGGGTCAC
>JAUXAV010000100.1 GCA_030619735.1 Candidatus Aenigmatarchaeota archaeon
TTCCTGTTCATCTGTATCTGGCATTTCTTTGCGAACAACCCGTTTCACACACCGAACCAGGAGCAGCAAACCCCCACAGCAAATCAAGAATACAAAATCTACTATAACCAGACACATACCAAAACGAAATGGCACAGGTTCTTGCGTGGCCATTAATAAAAAGCCGACAACCAACACTATCAAACAGGTTGTAATCATTTGCATATCCTCCCTTCTTGAATTCCTGCGCTCCTGGCATACGCCTGCCAGGGCTTAGTAGCTGCTTATGGGCAACAGGTTTCAATTCACTATTTCAATTTCGTACTCGATTGTAAGGGGATAGTCACAGGAATCAATGGTTTCGCGCTCCAGAACCGCCCTCTTTTTAACAACATTCCTGCCGGCATAGTAGCCGCTTAATCGCACCCATTCAACGACCCTGAGGGTGTTCCCCCTTTTCCAGATACTGTCAACCTTGATGCCGTAGAACCTGCCGCCCCTTTCAACCCAGATTATCGCAGAGTAAAGCTCAGGGCCCTTTATTTCAGTGTCCTGCGCCGAGGCCACGCACGCTATCTTGCCGTCAAACAGGTCATCATAAGACTGGACAAACAGCTTCACGTCCTCGAGCATGACACGGCGACCTATCTCGTCAGTGGGGTTGTCCGCGCCCTCCATATACGTCAAATCAGGGTTTGCCTTCATCACCTCATCCATCAGTTTCTTGCCGTTAGCCACCTTATAGATGGTCAGCCTGTCCACCAGGGCATTGAAATCACCGGCTTTCCCTGCCTTGACCACAGCCCCAGCGAACCTGCTCCACATCACACCTTCTGGTTCGTCTTTGCATCCGCTTAACATGGCGCATGCCACGAGCAATGCATATAACTGGATTATTCTTTTCGTGTTCATTTTCCTTTCCCTTTCAAAAAACCAGGTTTCAATTCACTATTTCAATTTCGTACTATTTCCCTTGTTACCGTGACCATATCTAATGCGTTTTGCTCAAGCTCCGGAGGCAGGTCAGGATCCCAATCGGCCAGGGGGGGCGAATACCCTATAGGGAACAGGAAGGCTGTAATATCAGTCGCCTGATGGTCATAACCTCCGATGATAATTTCGCAAACCCATTCACCGTTTAGTTCAATAGGCGTCAGTGGATTGGCAAATGTCGGCTTGGTCCACCATCTCCCCAAAACCTTGATATATACAGCGACCTTGTGAGCCAGGGGACTGGCATAACGGACCCTCCCTTCCAGGTACTCCTCAAAGCTGCCGTATGGAGGAACATAGGTGAATGATATTTCCGGCTCCCCGCTCCAGTTATCCGGTATGCTGTTTCCATCAAAGACATCCTGCATACCCGGCTTCATTTCACCGTTCTCTTCCCAGATACCCCAGTACGGACCCATACCACAGGGTTCATTTTTCCAGTTCTCATCAAAGGTCTCAAAATAGAAGTATGAGACATTATTCTCCCTGGCCCAGGAGACAAAGCCCAGGAAATATCGGGCAGCATTTTCTGGTGAAGGTTCAAGCTCGCAAACCCCAGGCGTATTAGTATCGCTGGGCCATCCGGTCTCTGTGACAAAGACTTGTTTTCCACCGACTACTGACAAGACATCCTGGTGCCAGGAATGCAAAACGGCCAGGGAATCGTCAATATCCACCTCCTTCCAGAAGGGATAATAGCTAACGAAGATAACATCGCATGCATCTATCAGGGCCTGGTACCTAAGGCTGCCGTTATCATATCGCTCAAAAAGCACCTCATAGGCATCAGGGGTGGTGACCGGGATATCCGGAAGCCCTGCATCCTGCAGTTCCTGCTTTACCTGATTGACGTAATAAATGAGCTCGGATTCGTTTGCATGCTCTCCCTGCAGAACCTCATTTCCCACAACAGCTATGTCGACCATGCCATCCTTGGCAGCTGATATGAGATTTGCAATCTCCTGTTCATTTGTACTACTCACCTTGTCAATCCAGATGCCCATTGCCACTTTCAAGCCCATGTCCTTTCCGATATAGGGTATCCTTTCAAGGCCATTCAGGGCAGCATAGCTCCTAATCCATCTGGTGTATGGAGCGATAATCCCCAACCTCTGCTGGATTTGAGCCTCACCAACAGGGTCTGGGGGTGCCTGTCCATCTAGGTAGGGACTGAAGTTCATCCCAAATATCCTGCATTCTTTTTCATAATCCTGCGCCGAGGCCATGCATGCTATCCTGCCGTCAAAGAGGCTTAACATGGCGCATGCCACGAGCAATGCATATAACTGGATTATTCTTTTCGTGTTCATTTTCCTACCCTTTCAAAAAACCAGGTTTTAATTCACTATTTCAATTTCGTACTCAATTGTAAGGGGATAGTCACAGGAATCAAGGGTTTCGCGCTCCAGAACCGCCCTCTTTTTAACAACATTCCTGCCGGCATAGTAGCCGCTTAATCGCACCCACTCAACAACCTTATCAAAAGGCGCAATTTGAATCCCAGCCAGAATATCAGTCTGTTAATCCAATAGACCAAACCCGCTGGGAGAAAGCAAAATATAAGTATAAACACGATTCCCTTTGCAACCGAATCAATGAATATCCTTGAATTTGGGTCCCTCATTGCGATGGCATGCTGGTAATCTACTGAAGCAATTAGCGCAACAGTCTCGAGAAAAGAAAGTAGGAATAATACGCCGAAACCGATTTCCCCCTTTTTGGAGCAAATGCCCAGTACAAAGCATGTAATGACTATTGCCAGAACAGAGAATCTGGTCGATAACAGATAAATGTCCTCGAACATTGTGGGGCCAATTCTGGCCAACGGAAATGTAGTATACATCGTTATTCTCCTTTCAATTAAAGGTTTCTAAAAATTTTCCAAGACAGAACCAAGACAGGAATCCGCCGTCAAAAGACAGAGGCAAGACAGTCGCAGTTGCCTGTTTTTAACATGTATGACAAAGCCATGGCTAACAAACGGAAACGGCTGATTCCGGACCGCAAAGGCCTTTTTTCAGCATTTGGTGTCTGATTCGGCATTGTATCCGGGCAGCCTTGGCCTGTGAGAATCCTTTGGGATATGTTTAACTGTAATTCGTTCATTTTTGACAAATTACAGGCTGAAATGAGTCTTATTTATTTGGTAGTGATGATTATGACATGACTGTTTGATAATAATTGGTAAGTTATTAAAATCTATGCACAAAACACGTGTGATATGCTTTCCGATAATGAACAGAACCCCCGGGCATAGCTTTTTATTTTTAACTTTTAGAGAATTGATATGAACAAAAAGGAAACCCAGGGGAGAAACAGGTGGAACTTACAGAGGCCCTGGTGCATTTACATCTCAGCCATGGAGATAAAGCAGCCGTTTCCCCTGGAAAGGCTCCAGGATGCCATCCGCAAAAAAATCAGGTGCCAGCCCAAGGCAGGCACAATCCTCCGGGAGATACATAAATTCTATGAAGAATGCCATATACCACTCATTGTCCAGGAGCCCGATAGCGGGCTTTTCATTGCCAATCCGGACATTGACCTCAGAAAAGGGTCCTACCGCGCCATAATACAGCCGCCGCGCGCCGCAGGGCGGCCCCGCAAGGACCACTGGCGGACCCCGGACTACCGCAAGAGATACCACCGCAATTTCAAGCGCTTAAAAGCGCACCCTGAAGAGTTCCTGGCCCTGGTTTTCCATTCAATAAAGGAGGAGCGTTCAGCCAGTGATATTGCCGAGTGCCTGTCTGAATTTACCGAGGACTCCCATTTCGGGCCCAGGTTCATAGACACTCTAATCGGCGGATACATTGCAGAGCACAGGGGCCCCCCTTACTTCAGGGAGGTCGGATCCGGCCTGTACCGCAGGGTGTCAGAGCCGACCGCAAGGAAATACCGCTCTGGGACGGCGGGGCGGTAATGACAGGATACCCCTGAATTCCCCTGGGCCGGTGCTGTATTTATAAAATTTCCCCTGAATTCTTAATTATGACAAACGATTATTTGAGAGAGGCGGACAGGAAGGCCATGGAGCACCTGCAGGAGATTTTCGGATTTAAAGGGCACAAGCACGATGTCTATGATGTGAAAGACCCTGAAAGCAGAGAATTTATTGAGATGGCGGAGTCAGAGCTCGGGAATACCCTTAGCCATGATATTTTAAAGTCAGATGCGGTGGGCCTGTCCCATACCGACAAAGAAAGCAGAGAGGCAAGTTACAGTATAATAATGCTGAATGTTGACAGAGACGGTTACTTATTGCACTTGGGGAATGAGCTGACGCATTGCGAGCACTCCCTTGCGCACGGCGGGGCAGAAGAGCCGGAAGGTTA
>JAUXAV010000132.1 GCA_030619735.1 Candidatus Aenigmatarchaeota archaeon
AAAACCGAAAACTGCTTAATAGCACAATCCAATACCTATTTAGGGAGCGGCTCTCCCCAACCCCTCCGCTCCCAATCCCCTCTTATATTTAAGGAAAACAAAATGGTAGCTATGGAAGACGAGAAAATCACCCTGGACCGGAAGACCTTCAAGACCCTGGCCTCTGATACCAGGATTAACATCCTGAAGAGCCTGGACCAGAGAAGGAAGACCCTTTCCGAGCTTTCCAAGCAGTTCGGGATGTCCGTTTCCACGGTTTCTGAGCACCTGAACAACCTTTCTGATGCAGACCTGGCGGTCCAGAAGGACGAGGGCCACAAATGGAAATACTATGAGCTCACCAGGAAGGGCAGGGGGGTTTTATACCCGGAGACCAAGAAAATCTGGATCATCCTGGCAATATCTGTCATTGGCATATTCATGCTCGGCCTTGACACCCTGAGGGGCAGGACCCTTGCGGCATACCAGGCAATAGTGCCCATGGGGGAAGAGGTGATGAGGGCCCCCTTAGAAGCCCCTGCTCTGGGAGCCGGGATTGCAGGCCCTGTTGCTGCCCCGGCAGCCACGGCACTGCCCTGGATTCATATCACAGGAATAATAATATTCGCAGGCCTTCTGGGGGCAAGCATATTCTTTCTATACAGGAAAAGGATGCCCAGGCTGCCTTAGGAATATAAGTTTTTATGTTTTTGGTCTAAACCTTTACACAGGGAGGTTTTCATAGATGAAAACCGAAAGACTAAAAATACTATTAAACTCCTTTTACAGACATATGAGGGAGAGGGAGAAAACAGAATTATCCAGGGAAGAATTGGACATGCTAACTGATAGTATGGACTTTGACAGTTTAAAGAAAAGGCAAGAATCATATGTTAAAAGACAGATGGTTGCCCTTCGCCTGACAGAATATTCTGAAGATAGTCCAAGATGGGAAAAAATATTACATTCATCACCAATGGATAGGGCTATAGGAGAATCTTTCGCCTATTTTGAGGATGAAAATATAAAGGTTCAGTTTGGCGGGTATGGCATGGATAAGAGTTTATTAGTAATTATGGAGAAAAGAGATTTAAATAATGGGGCTAAGAGGATGCATTATTATATCTTTGATGAAAATCCATTACTTGGCTATTATGTTGGTAGCAATCCACTGGGTACATCCTGGAAAAAGGAATTCTTTGAAAAAAGCATTCAGGAATTAACTGAAGCCCACTTAGAAAAAGTTAAACAAAACTAATGGTTTCACTTCTTCCCCAGAAGCAGGTGCAGTATGGCCTTCTGCACATGGAGCCTGTTATGGGCCTGCTCCCATATTATGGACTTCCTCCCCTCCAGGACCTCTGGAGTGATTTCCTCGCCCCTATGGGCCGGCAGGCAGTGCATCACAAAATACCTTCGCTTTTTGACATGCTTCAGCAGGGAGGAACTGACCTGGTAGTTTTTCAGCTTTCTAATCCTCTCCTTCCTCTCCCTCTCCTCCCCCATGGAGATCCAGGCATCGGTATAGACTATATCAGCGCCTTCCACCGCCTCCCGGGGCTCCCTCACCAGCCTGCAGTATCTCCTGGTGTCCCTCAGGATTTTCGGCCTGGGGCTGTATTCCCTGGGACAGGCTATCACCATCTTCACCCCGAGCCCGGAGCAGGCATACATCAGGGAATGGCACACATTGCTTCCCCCGTCCCCCAGAAAGGCAATCTTTACGCCCTTCAGGTTCTTGAACCTCTTCTTTATGGTATAGAGGTCGGAAAGGGCCTGGCACGGGTGAAGGAGGTCATCAAGCCCGTTTATCACAGGCACCTCGGCGTATTTTGCCAAATCAAGCATCTCTTTATGGGTAAAGAGCCTTGCCACAATCCCGTCCACGTACTCGCTCATGACCTTTGCAGTATCCCCCAGGGTTTCACCCCTTCCAAGCTGTATATCCTTTTTAGGCAGGTATATGGCATGACCGCCAAGATCGTACGTGGCTATCTCAAAGCTTATCCTTGTCCTGGTGGAGGGTTTCTCAAATATCATGGCGATTATCTTTCCATTCAGACTCCTCGGGGTTTTCCTCTTCAATTTATCCGTAAGGCTGAAAATCCCCTCAATCTGCCTCCTGCCCATATCCTTTATGGAAATCAGGTCCTTCATTGCGATTCCCACCATTCCTTTATAAAGTGCTCGAGCTCCCTGTTTTTCTTCTTATACAGGATTATTGCAACCGCTATTATAATAATCAGCGCTATCAGGATATAGGGTGTATAGTCCTCCCCCTCTGCTTCAGGCTCCTCCCCTGCAGGCGGCCCGGGCTCTGGTTCCTCAGGCTCTTCCGGCTCCACTGGCCCGGGCTCCGGGTTGCATTCCATTATGCTCTCATTGCATCCCCAGGTGCAGTTCTCCATAATGAGCCAGGAAGCTCCACCGGGTTCACACTGCTGAAGCTCATTTTTGGAGCACCTCTTCTCCCCTGGACCGCATACCCTATGGATGACCAGGAGCTTTTCCCCTGTCACACTGAAATAGGAGAAGCCCGGGCTCTCTGCCGTGAAATTCGCCTGCTTCGAGTCCTTTCCCAGAAGGCTTGTGGGAAGCTTTTGCCATCCCTCCGAATACCTGTTCAGCCTTATTGTGGAAACATCTATTCTGTTTTCAGTTATCCAGCTCACATTGACAGAGAAGTTTATGCTCACGGTCTCCAGCTTCTCCTCCTCCAGCCCTTTATGGCTTATCTCCAGGAACTGATAGCTTTCACCATCAGAGGCTGATGTTTCTGCAGGCTTCTCATCCAGTGCCTCCACGCTGACCTCAGCCCCGATTATCCTGTTCTTTGTCCTGAACACTATTGCTTTTACAGCGCTTCCGCCTCCGACTGCCATGGATGCCTCTGTTTCCGGGCTTATCGCGCTCCAGCTCTTTGCAGAGCCGGATGATGGCTCGGGGGTTTCACTGCCTCCCCCGCCCCCTCCGCCGGTGGTAACGGCAGCCGGCGGGCTGTAGCTTACTGTCAGGTTCCAGTTCAGGGAGGAGTTCTCCAGCCCTCCCATATCCGTGCAGTTGACCTGCCATACATGGTTCCCGTTGCCCAGGGACTTGGTGAATGTCTGGGTGGAGTTGACTGTTACAGAGGTCTGGGTCTGGTCCAGGGAGCCGCCAATTATAAGGCTGCAGTTGGCTATCCTCGCATCGCTCACATTATAC
>JAUXAV010000138.1 GCA_030619735.1 Candidatus Aenigmatarchaeota archaeon
ACAGAATCCAATATAACTGTCAATATGCCAGATGGTACATGGATATGGAACATAACCTGCAATGATTCGGCAGGCAATATAAACACGACAAGCTACGGTAACTACACAGTAACGGTTGACACAGCAGCACCAACAATCACCTCATTTTCCTGTTCTCCCAGTTCTGTATATATTAGAGAAACTGTCTCCTGTTCATGCAGTGCAACAGACACGCTCTCAGGGGTAGCAAGCACCTCATATACATCACATCCCAGCACATCAACAGCAGGAACCCAAACAACCACATGCACTGCAACCGATAATGCTGGGAATCAAAACTCAGCTTCATTTTCCTATGAAGTATCATATGCTCCAGAG
This sequence comes from Candidatus Aenigmatarchaeota archaeon, assembly GCA_030619735.1. Taxonomy (GTDB): domain Archaea; phylum Aenigmatarchaeota; class Aenigmatarchaeia; order QMZP01; family JAUXAV01; genus JAUXAV01. The sequence goes on from JAUXAV010000138.1 coordinate 358, forward strand.
AATGGGGGCCCATTGCCTGAACCAGCATTGCCCTCTGTGACAAAGATATGGACTAAGATAGAGCCGGGCGCTGCAGTGAAGATGACGATTGATAAGGAAGGACTTGACCTTATGGAGATAAATATCCAGGTAAAAAACAGGGCGAACAATGTGGATATAAAGGTTGAGAAACTTGAAGACATGCCTGCAACAATAACAAAGAACGTAACAGGGAAGGCATATCAATATGTGAAGATTACACATGAAAATATAGAGGAAACAAATCTGGAAAAATCAAAGGTCAAATTCAAGGTCAACAAGACATGGATTTCAAATAACAACATAGATAAAAACAAGGTTTATCTGAATAGATACAAAGATGATAAATGGAATAAGTTAACAACAACATGGGTGGATGAGGATACCGATTATGAATATTATGAGGCAGAAACCCCAGGCTTCTCCGTTTTCGCAATATCAGGTGAAGAAATAGAAGCAGTACTACCAGTATGCACAGTAGGCGATAAGAGATGCATAGGCAACGACCTCCAGCAATGCAAATCCGATGCCTCTGCCTGGGAGAATGTAGAAACCTGCACATACGGATGCAATGAAACAACCCTTGCATGCAACCTTGCCCCTCTGGAAGAGAGGATATGCACTCCAGGGGTTAAGAGATGCGTAGGCAACGACCTCCAGCAGTGCAAATCCGATGCCTCTGCCTGGGAAACCCTGGAAACCTGCACATACGGCTGCGAGGCAAAGGCCTGCAAATCCGCACCAACACCACTGGACTATACCCTGATAATAGCGGCCATAGTGATAATCATAGTAATTATCGCTGTCGGGCTTTACCTCAGGAAAGGCAAAGGCGGTTTCAGTTACAAATAAGGTCAATGAATCCGGAAACCCCTTTTTAATTCTTAATATCAATTCTATTCTATGGAAGAGACCAAGCAATCCCTAACGTCCCTTGACTTGAGATTCCTGGTCAGGGAGCTTAAGGCCGGGCTAATAGGAGGAATAATCAGGAAGGTCTACCAGTACGGGAAGGCGGGTTCAAAGCAGCTGCTCCTGGAGATATTCATCCCCGGGAAAGGAGCAAAGCTCCTCTACTGGGACAGCAATAAGGCATTCCTTACCGAGAAGAAAACCCCTGTCCCTGTGGAGCCCCCCAACTTCTGCATGTTCCTGAGGAAGCACCTCCTGGGCAGGAAAATCCTGGATATAAGGCAGTATAAATTTGACAGGGTCCTGGAGATAATATCCCGGGACCATATCCTTATACTGGAAAACATACCCCCAGGCAATGCCATACTCTGCGATTCCTCCTTCAATATAATAATGCCCCTGGAGATACAGAAATGGAGGGGCAGGATTGTCAGGCCAAAAACCCCCTACAAGCACCCCCGGACAGGCGACAACCCCCTTGAAATGGATTTGAACAGCTTCCACAGGCTCCTGAATGCCTCTGACAAGGAGCTGGGCGCAGTCCTGGCAGTGAACCTGGGCTTCGGGCCTCTGTACTCCAGTGAGCTGTGCCGCAGGGCAGGGCTTGACAGCAGGGCCCTTTCCAGCCAGGTCCCCCTGCAGGCAGCCCTGAAGCTCCATAATCTGATTAACTCAGTGCTGAATATGGATGCAAACCCAGTGGTCTACCAGGACATGGTCTCCCCCTTCCCCCTGGAAACCCGTAAGGAGAGCAAACCCGTAAAGCAGGGGGGGAGCTTCTCCCAGGCCCTGGACGAGCTCTTCTCTGCCCAGGCGCTGGAAATAAAAAAGGAAGAGAAGGAGCAGGAAATCCAGGAGAAGGAGAAGAAGCTGGAAAGGATAATAGATACCCAAAAAGAGGCAAGGGACAAATGGGACAGGATATCAGGGGAATCCCAGGGCACAGCAGAACTGATAAGGAAGAACTCCCTGCTCCTGGAATCCGTCCTTAACGGCATAAACCAGGCCAGGGAGTCAGGGCTTTCCTGGGAAGAGATAAAGGGCAAGGTAATGGGGGAGCAGACCCCTGAGGCCCAGGCAATCAAGGAGATAAGGGAGGGTGACGCCCTGGTGGTGGTGGAGCTTGACGGAAAGCCAATAGAACTTGACTTCAGGCTCGGGGTTGAGGGAAATGCCGCCAGGTATTTTGAGGACATGAAATGGGCAAAGAAGAAGCTCACAGGCGCCGGGGAAGCCCTGGAGGAAAGGAAGCAGGAGCTGGAAACCCGCCAGGAGGCGCAGGAAACAGGGCCTGCAGCCGCACCTGCAGCGCAGGAGCTTAAGGAGGGCATAGAGCCCCACCAGCCTGCACAGCCGCAGCCCCCTCAAGAAGAGAATGTTACTGAAAAGCCAGAGCCCCTTCCGGTAGAGACCTCTGCTGGGCCAACAGAAGCCCCCAAAGCCCCTGAGATCGCGTCTCGCAGACGCGAGATCTTGAACGCCACTTCAAGAGATGTGCGTTCATCTCTTGTGCTGACGCACAAGACATCTCTGCGTCCAATGCAAAGAGAGACGCAGAAACCCAAAAGGAAGAGGAGGAAATGGTTCGAGAAGTTCCACTGGTTCCTGTCCTCTGACGGCTTCCTGGTGATAGGAGGGAAGGACGCAAAGCAGAACGAGATGATAATAAGCAAATACATGAACCCAGGGGATCTGGTCTTCCATGCTGACATACCGGGCGCCTCCTTTGTGGTGATACAGTCAAAGGGAAGGGAGCTCACAGTGGAGGCCAGGAAAGAGGCAGCGGAATTGGCTGCAGCCAGCTCCAGGGCCTGGTCCAGGGGGCTCGGGAACATGGA
>JAUXAV010000007.1 GCA_030619735.1 Candidatus Aenigmatarchaeota archaeon
CCTGAACCTGCGCTTATGGTTCGAACAGGCGACTGTTTTTATGATGATTTGGACGGCAAATCCAGGTCTGAAAAACCTTCATGCGAAATCTATGTGAAGGGAAGGTTTTCATAGGAGGAATCAAACGCAAACCGCCAAAACCAATTCCGGCTGATCCCGCCGGAGGTCACTGCTATCCGAATTCGCCTAAGCCATGCAAGTCCTGGGAAATTTATTTTCCAGGGCGGAAAGCTCAGTAACACGTAGTTAACGGATTTTGGGTGGAAATCATCCACGGTCCGGCTAAAATATGCCCTTAGGCCTCGTTCAATCCCGGGAAACTGGGGCCGAGAACGGGATAGTTAAGGGATGCTGGAATGCGCCCTTAATGAACTAAGGATTAGACTGCGGCTGATTAGGTTGTTGGTAAGCTAAAGCCTTATCAAGCCGATAATCAGTACGAGCCTTGAGAGAGGAAGCTCGGAGATGGATTCTGAGACAACAATCCAGACCTTACGAGGTGCAGCAGGCGCGAAAATTTCACAATGCACGCAAGTGTGATGGAGGAATTTGGAGTACTCTTCCTTCTTGGAGGAGTTTTTGCGCACCTTAAATAAGTGCGAGAATAAGTGGTGGGTAATACGGGTGCCAGCCGCCGCGGTAATACCCGAGCCACAAGTGGTGACCGTTTTTATTGGGTTTAAAACATTCGTAGCCGGTTTGGTAAGCTCCTGGTGAAATATCACAGTTAACTGTGGTGCTTGCCGGGGAGACTGCCAGACTAGAGACCGGGAGAAGTCAAGGGTACTGTCGGGGTAGGGGTAAAACGCCATGCTCGCTGCGCTCACATGTGCAGTAAGCATAGCTTACTATCCTGTAATCCTGATAGGACCGCCTGTGGCGTAAGCTGTCCCAAGAAGCACATAGCATATTGGAGCGGCTTCCGTACAAGGCGCTTGACCAGAACGGATCTGACGGTGAGGGATGAAAGCCAGGGGAGCGAAGCGGATTAGATACCCGCGTAGTCCTGGCTGTAAACGATACCCACTCGTTACTGGGGGTCTCAAGGGGGTCCCCAATGACGTAGGGAAACCGTTAAGTGGGTTACCTGGGGAGTACGTTCGCAAGGATGAAACTTAAAGGAATTGGCGGGGGAGCACACAAGGGGTGGATGCTGCGGTTCAATTGGATTCAACGCCAGGAAAGAGGGAATGCTTAGGCATTCTTTCCCTGAACCTCACTAGAGGCGACAGCAGAATGAAGGTCAGACTGAAGATCTTACCAGACAAGCTGAGAGGTGGTGCATGGCCGTCGCCAGTTCGTGCTGTGAAGTGTCCTGTTAAGTCAGGTAACGAACAAGACCCGTGCCCTATGTTGCTATGGCACTCTGTTGCCAGCACCCATAGGGGACCGCCATCGATAAAATGGAGGAAGGTACGGTCGACGGCAGGTCCGTATGCCCTGAATCCTCTAGGTTACACGCGGCATACAATGGTTGGAATAATGGGATGCGACTCCGAAAGGAGGAGCCAATCCCCAAATCCAATCCAGGTCCGGATCGAGGACTGCAACCCGTCCTCGTGAAGCCGAAATCCCTAGTAGTCGCTGGTTAGCATCCAGCGGCGAATACGTTCTTGCTCCTTGCACACACTGCCCGTCAAGCCATCCGAGTGGAAGTTTGGTGAGCTGCCAGTTCTTGCTGGTATCGAGCCACGTTTCTGCAAGGAGGGCTAAGTCGTAAGACGGTGAGATGGGCAATTTGACTGCGAAAGCAGGATGACAAATTACGTGTATTAGCTAAAGATAGACATCTCACTATCCGATAAACAAGGTAACCGTAGGGGAACCTGCGGTTGGATCACCTCCTTATTTATATTTCCTTCACAGGACGCAAAATGCGCCTGAAATGCATAGGGCCGATAGATCAGCGGTATCTTGACGGTATCTTGAGTTGGACTCAAGAGTTTGAGTCCGTCAGGACGAGAGAGATCGCCCGCTTTGCAGGAAGAAATTCCAAAACAGCGGGAGGCCGTGGGTTCAAAACCAGGCTTTGAAAGGAGCCCGGTGGACATCCCACTCGGTCCATGCGCAAAGCTTAAATATAAAAAGAGACAATATAATTACGTTCAGGAGAAAAAGGCTGTCAGAGTCGGCCTTGCTTCGTGGCAGGAGGCGAGTGTTAGCAGCTAGGAGATATCTCTTCCTGGTGGCAGGGAAGATATTGCGAACTATCTGTTTCTCTGTGCAGCATCATCTACATAGCGATAAATCGCTATGAATCACGCTTACCATATTACAATGAAAGATGATGCCCCCCATGAGAATGGAAGGGTTGATTTGAGAAGGGTAATGAATAGACTTTAGAACACCTGATGAGCCCTTTAATGATAACATAGGTGAGTTGTCCTGACAAAAAGGACCTTTAAGGTTATATGGTGGACGGCTTGGCTCAAACAGCGAGGAAGGACGTGGCAAGCTGCGATATGCCCGGGCTAGGCGCATGCAGCCTTTGAACCCGGGATTTCCGAATAGGACTTCCTTCTATGTTCCGTGAGGAACGCTTACGCGGTGAATTGAAACATCTTACTAGCCGCAGGAAAAGAGACCAACCGGCATTCCGTTAGTAGGGGTGACCGAAAGCGGAGGAGGACAAACCGAATCTTGCCAGAGATGGTTAAGAGATGTGGTGTTCGGACCTGTTTTGGCCTAACTCCCCAATCCGAATTCTGCTGGAAAGCAGAGCTTTAGAGTGTGACAGCCACGTAGGAGAAAGGGAGAAGGTTGTTAGCAGGTATCCAGAGTACTGCTGGACGGATATCCAGTGGGAATACGGGAGTCAGTTAACTCCCAATCCTAAATATACTTTGAGTCCGATAGTGCACTAGTAGTGTGAACGAAAGCTGAAAAGAATCTTTAACAGGAGATGAAAAGAACCCGAAACCATATAACCACAAGTAGATATGGCCCGAGTGTGTCCTCCCCAAGGAACGGTTCGCAAGTTCCAAGTACAAAAGGGGGATTTTCGGGTTATATCGTCCGTTTCGAAACACGCGGCAAGGAGTTTATCTCTGTGGCAAGGCGGAAGCCTAAGCGAAAGCAAAGCCCCCGCAGCTTGCAAGGGGGGTGGGTGTGAAAGCGCCCCAAGTCACAGGGATAAGACCCGAAGCTCGTCGATCCAGTCCTGGGCAGGGTGAAGTCCGGGGAAACCCGGATGGAGGCCCGCTTTCCGTATTGGGCTACAAACCATTGGAGTGACCTGGGACTAGGGGTGAAATCTGGACAGAAGTTTTTAAAGCTTGGCTTCAATCAAAAAACATGGGCTACAGATATAATAAACCTAGTGGAAACCCAAAATTTATTAAAATGAAAGGTATGCCTGGAGCCTTTTTAGGAGCCAAACAAACTCCTCATCAATTGTTCCAAGCAATGGGAAAATTTCCAGAAGATCTTAAAGAAAACATTGGTGAGGAAGTAACTGTTGAAGCCTATGGTTCAGAACCTTTTCAAGCAACCCTCAAAAGGGGGCCCTTCAGTTACGTGGTGAAAAATTCTCAAACAAATCTGCAATTGTATGTTGGAGAGCCTGTAACAATCACCACAAAAGATGGAAAAACAATTGATTTTTCCAAAATCCAAATATAATCTTCTGACCAGACACCAAATGTCAATCGAGTCGAGCAATAGCGGGTTCCTCTCGAAATGAGCCGTAGCTCAGCCTCGCCGGAGACAGACAGGGGGGTAAAGATACTGATTAGGTAACCAAGGGGAGAAATCCCCAGTTTCTTTGTCAAACTCAGAATCCCCTGCCGTCGCAGAAGGCGGGAGTGAGGGAACGGGGTAAGCTCGTTTTCCTAGAAGGAGAGAACCTAGATTAAGGTTAAGGTCCCAAAGTATCTGTTAAGTGATGAATGGAGTTTTCAACCTCAGACAGCGGGAAGGTTGTCTTAGAAGCAGACACCCTCTAATGAGTGCGTAATAGCTCACCCGCCGAGGTTGGGAGCCCTGAAAATGGACGGGACTAAACAGATCACCGAGACCTTAAACCCCCGGAAGGGGATGGTGTAGGGAGGTGTTTCGCAGGGGCAGAAATCCGGATGTAAGTCCGGGTGGACCCTGTGGAAACAAGAATCTTGCCGATAGTAGCAGAAAGCTGGGTGACAATCCCGGCCGCCTAAATCGATCGATGGCTACTTCTAGTTGGACAAAGCCATCTTTTGAAGGCATAGGGCAAGGGTTCCTCAGCAACGATTATCAACTGAGGGTTAATGGCTCTAGGAAGATTTATAAATCTGGTAGCCTAATATATAACTGATGATATATGAAAATATTGAAGTTATTGCCACCAGATACCAGGGTGGAACTTAAAGACATAGAATCTCTTAGAAAACTGATAGATAAAGAATCATCTAAAATAAAGAATGTCTTAGAGATCTCAAAACAGCAATTAAGCAGATATAAAACAATGAAAAGCCGACTTGCTATAGAGCAACTAGATAAACTATCCAAGTCATTTGGATTTGAATGGAAAAATAATATATCTAGTTTCGGGCTTGAAGCATCAGAACATAGAATAAAACTGTCTGAGAAAATAGAAATTTCGAAAAACATTGCATGGCTTTTGGGATTTCATATAACAGAGAGTTCAGAGACACCAAAATCTTTTGGCATTTGTAACTCCGAACCAGCTCTTATTGAAAGGTCAAAAAATACATTAATTGAATTGAATATACCTAAGAAAATGATGAAAATAGAAATAAGGTATATTGAAGATAATGAAAAACAGAAAATCTTAAGAGAGGTTATTAAATGTTTTGGAGATTTAGATATTCGATTCAGAAAATTAGATAGAAATAGTTTAACAAAAAAACCTCTCTTTACATTAAGGGTTAATTCGAGGTTAATAAAGGATTTCCTTAAAAATATAGAGAAGCATTTCATTTCAAATTATGAAAGTTACAATAAGGAAATTTTAGCATCTTTTTTACAAGGCATATATGATGCAGATGGATGGTTCAATAAAGCAAAAAAGATAATTGTTTTATCGCAAAGGGAAAGGAATTTAGTAGATTTCGTATGTAAATCACTACAAAATCTTGATATAAAAATAAGAAGAGAGTATTGGAAATATAGAAATTATCATGTTTGCGTTGTTATTTATGGAAAAAATGGAGAAAACATTAAAAAGTTTTTGAATAAAGTCAATTTTTCCCATCCTGTAAAGGCTACCAGAGTAAAACATTTCCTATTGCCAGCCTAAGGCGATCCTAAGGCAGTTCCTAACTGGAGACTGTCGAAAGGGAAGCTGGTTAATATTCCAGCCCTGAAAGAATACGTGCGGCAACGCAAGCCCTGTTCCTGACACTTCGGGATAGGCCTTCAACAGAGATGTTGCACTGCCTTTAAACCTGCGGAGTACCGTAATGGTGAGAAGCAGGCGAAAAGGTAGGGACCCCGCAAGGGGTAGGCTGACTCCTGGAGTCCGTGAAAAGGGAAAAGGGAAGGATTTCTTTCATTCGTACCAATAACCGTCACAGGTGCCCCTGGCTGAGAAGGCTAAGGTGTGTTGGGAGAAGTGAGTCTAAGGAATTCGGCAAATTAGCGGCTTATCTTTGGTAGGCGCCGTGCCTACTGCTCCGGTTAAGCTGGAAACAGTAGGTTTCAATAACAAGGGGGGTCCGACTGTTTAACAAACAGGTTGACAGCTTAAACTAATTTATCAAGCTGTCCCTGGTTAACAAACGTAGGGGGCTGCTAGGTGGAAACGCTTTGTATAGCCCCTGAGGCCTGGCCAGTGCCGGTCGGTTAAGCCTGGTTTCAACCAGGTGAAGCCCCGGTAAACGCCGGCGGTAACTCTGACCGTCTTAAGGTAGCGTAAAGCTGCCTGCTGGTATTAGGCTAGCAGCGCAATCACGCAATCCCTTGCCGATTAATTGTCGGCCTGCATGAATGGCTTAACGAGACCCCCACTGTCTCGGACTTGCTCTCAGTGAACTGACTGGTCCTGTGCATAAGCAGGAGTCCCTCAGCGGGATGAGAAGACCCCGTTGAACTTTACTACAGTCTGTTGTTGTGGTATGGGAACGGTTACATAGAGTAGATGGGAGACTTCGAAGCCAGGGTTTCGGCCCTGGCAGAGTCGCAAGTGTAACACCATCTTTTCGTTTCCATACTGCTTATCTCTAGGGAAACAGCAGCAGATGGGTAGTTTGCCTGGGGCGGGACGCCTCTAATAAAATATCAGAGGTGCCCTAAGATTTCCTCATCAGGGTCAGAAATCCTGAGTAGAGTGCAAGGGTAAAAGGAAGTCTGATAGGATTCTGGATAACAAGGAATCCTAACGCGAAAGCGCGGCCTAGCGATCCGCAGTGTCCCCATTAACTGGGGGCCTGCTCTGACAGAATATTTGACGGCTTAAATTAATTGAAGCAAGCCGTTAAATCTGGAAAAGCTACCACGGGGATATTCTTTAGGGATAGTTAGAGCTATCTCTTTGGAACCCTAAAATGGAGTTGTGGCAGGTGAGAGTCCATATCTGCCGTCTTCTTTCCTCATTGCTAACAAGAGGTAGGGCGGCAAAGCGCAAATCGACCCTGCGCGTTGCTTCTCCGCCGTCGGCTCGGCTCTTCCTGGGCATGCAGCAGTGCCCAAGGGTGGAGGTGTTCACTCATCAAAGAGCCACGTTAGCTGGGTTCAGTACGGTGCGAACTTCCTGCGGATATTAATTAGTGTTATTTGTAACTATCCGCAGAAGGCATAAGCCAGTACGGTCTTTATCTGCTGAGGGTGCGGGATTACCTGCGGGGAAGATACCTGTAGTACGAAAGGAACAAGGTGTCGCAGCCTCTGGTGTATCAGTTGTGTATGCATTGCTGAGTAGCTACGCTGTAATGGATAAGGGCTGAAAGCATCTAAGCCTGAAGCCATCCCTAAAACGAGGTAATCATTATCCAAACTGCTAGGTAACTAGCGGTGCGGGTAGGAAGGTCCCATAGACGATGGGTTAATGGAACCGGGGCGTAAGTGCCAAGGCAACGAGGCATTCAACCCACGGTCCCCAATCCCTGACAGGTCCTTGTTAAAAGGGCAACTCACCAACACCTATTTTTTCATTGTTTCCAGGCAGCTGCAGCTTTAGAATTTGCAATGTAATGAATTTAAGTTTTTGTGTTAGTTTTTATATATGTCAAGAGCGCTGAAAGGCATCAGACCTGAAACTATGGTATATCTTGCACCCGAACATACATTTACATATTACGCTGCCATGGGAATGGCGGAAAGGTATGGTGTACCAGCAAATGACAGGCATTTTATTGGAATGAAATCAAATTTAGGGGTAATAAGGGCTGTTGCAAATGAAGAAGTGAAGTCTGGTATGGTACCTCTACAGAACATAGCCGGAGGCAGGCCGCTGGATGTCGTTGACGGGTTATGGAGATATGGTCATTCAGACGGTATAATAATCGTGGATACTGGCATTCTTCCGATTTCAATGTGCATAGGCGGGAAATGCGAGCTTTCAGAAGTGAAAAAAGTAGTATCCAAAGATGTAGCAATTCTGCAATGCAATAAATACACGGAAGAAACCCTTTCCGATTTTGAAGAAGTCAATGCTGGGAGCACAGCAGAAGGCATTCGGCGTGTTGCAGAAAACACTGGCGGCCAATATGAATATGCCGCTGCTCTTGGCCCAAGGGAAGCGTTTGAGCATTTTGGAGTCAGGATTTACGCAGAAGATATTGGAAACGTCAAATCGGACAAGAATCAGACAAGATTTGGGCTCATAATGAAAAGAAAGACAGGGATTAGAGAAGAAGGCAAGACATTAACATTGGGCAGGCCAAAGGGTGGCACAGAATGTGTCACAACAGTTGCGGTAAAGCCAAAAAGGGCCTATGGGGGCCTTTTGAGCGACTTATTAAGGTTAGCGCTGGATTGCGATGTTGAGGTTAGAGACACCTATGGCACGCCTACAGGGAGTGATACCAATATTGTTTTATTGGACATGAATGGCTACCGCTCTGATGGGAATGTAAGGGGGTTTTTAGATAGGCTTTCAGATTCGGGTGGAAAGATTGGTAATAAAACAGAGTCTGTTGAGCTTGGGTCTTACCCATATAGTAATTTTTTCCCCCCTAAAGTTAAGACTATAGGAGTAGTGGGGGGTGATGGGACTTTTTACAGAGAACATGGGTTTAACACCATTGTATCTGATGGGGAAAACATCGAAAAGGTTGCGCAAAGGTCTGATGCTATTGTTATCACAGGAGCTGACAATGAAGGCGTAGGCAATATACTTGAGGAGATTAGAGAGGAAAGTAAAGGAAAACTTGTAGTTGTCAATTCTCCAGACATTGATAATATTATGGGAAGCGCTTCAGTGTTTGGCAGTGCCAAAGAGATGTTGTATATAGATACGCCTTTTATGGAAGGGGTTCCTATGGAAGGAGAGAATGCAATTGTTATTGGCGATGACACCTTTGACCCTGCATCAATGGCTTCAGAGTTTGTAGGGGCATATGATGACAGTGGTGCAAAAGTGACATTTACAGATGCTAAAACATATGGAACATATAGAGGATTTGCAAGATATGGTTCAAGGCTGTCTGCTTTATTTTACCTTGGGCTGGCAGGGGAGCTTGGGATTGATTTCAGCAAGCTATATAATTTCACAAGCGCAGGCGAGACAATTTTTACCAATGCTGTGCAGGGGCTCTTAGCCGCTGATGAGAGCGCAGGCCTTCACACATACCTGCAAAGGCGTGGTGAAATGGTCAGGGAGGTTGCGCTTGATATGTGCAATACACCAAAGCTTTCAGTGGATGGGCTTGCAGATCTTAGCAAAAAGGCGCTGAAATCATCCAGCGATGTTGATAGGGCAATAAAGATAACAACTGGACTGTATCCATATCTGTTTGGAAAAGAAACACTAACCAAGGTTCAAGAAAATCAAACGGGTATAACCATAGGAGTAATTGGGGGTAAAAGGGGTGTGAATGAAGTACTTGGAAAATTTTATACTGAACACGGGTATAGAACTATTTTGGCTGATAAAACAGATAATAAAACCCTTGCACAGGACTCTAATATTGTTGTTATCAACAGGGCAGGGAGAGGAGGTGCAATGGATATACTTGAAGAGATTGCAGGGGAGCTTGAGGAGAAACTTGTGGTTATTAACTCTTCAAGGCCCGCCCATATCATGAAAGGCATTTCAGGCCTGGATGATGCTTTAGATATATTGTACATGGATGTGCCGGTTGTTAAAAGCGTTCCTATAGCAGGGCAGAATGTAATTTTTATTGGCGGCGAGTACGACTTCGAATTTGAAAGAGGCTCAATGCAATTAAAATTCACAGACACATACGAAAAAAGCGGTGCAAACGTAACATTTACAGATTTCGAAAAACATGGAAAATACAGGGGATTTGCAATGCACGGCTCAATACTCTCTTCCTTGTTTTACCTTGGGATGGCAGGGGAGCTTGGGATTGATTTCAGAAGGCTTACTGATTTCACAAGCGCGGGTGAAGCACTTTTTGACTTTGCCGCACAAAAGATTCTGACCCTTGACAGGAATGTATATGCAAAATCCCTTTTTAGATACCTGGAGAAGCATGGTGGAGTGGTCAAAAAGATTGCGCTTGGTATATCCAATACGCCGGACCTTTCAGTGGAGGGGCTTGCAGAGCTTAGTAAAAATGCACTGAAATCATCCAATGATATTGGTGGCGCGGCAGAAAGGGCAACTGAACTGTGTAAACAGATGTTAAAGAACCAGACTGCTTAGTGAGCCTGGCTTCAAAGATATCTTTATAAACCCCCTATTCAACTTATTATCGCGCGAGCCGCATAGATAGCGCGCAGTGCAAGCTGCGTAGGAAGCTCCACTCACCCACTCAAGCACCGCGGGAACGCGGGGGCTGAGAAGCCCGTGCCAAAAATGCAGAAATAAACTTTGGCTCCGGAGCAATGAGGGAGAAACCCCCCCTGGCAACAGGGAAAATATCCCAAGCAGGGAAAGAGCCGAAGGTGAGATTGTTGGCAATGCCGGGTGCAAGGGACATTGACTCCCGCTGAGACAGATGCTATCACCCCCTTCAGGCTTCAATGCCTGGGGGATGACAGAAAGTGGGCTATTTGCGGCACGCGCTTTTTATTTTTAACTATAAAACTGATTCATCAATCCATTTTAGAAATTCTTCATTGCCATTTATTTCATTAAATGCAACAATTGGGCATTCATCGCTATGATATTTCTTGACTTCATCAATAATTGCTTGTTTGTGTTTCACTAAAGAAAATGCACCAATATTCCAATATATTTTTTCTACAATTTCTCCATTCCACCAATAATGACAATTACCTTTGTAAATCATTGTGCCTGCAACCAGCTTTTTGGCAACAAGTGATTTAGATATTTTGTTTGCCTCTTCTTCAGATGTTGCGCTTATTCTTACTCTACAATACATACCTATTACTCCAAAACTTGTTTCACGAATTTCCCGGGGCTGAACATCTCCAAATCGTCATAGCCCTGGCCCATTCCTATGAAGAGGATGGGCTTCTTTATGGCATAGCAGACCGAGAGTATGGAGCCGCCCTTTGTATTGACGTCAACCTTTGTCATGACCACTGCGTCAACCCCGACCATTTCATTGAATTCCCTGGCCTGCTCCACTGCGTCATTTCCTGTGAGGGAATCCACTACAAGGATTTTGAGGTCAGGCTTGTTCACTCTGCATACCTTCTTAAGCTCATCTGCAAGGTTCTTGTCCACATGGGTCCTGCCTGCTGTGTCAGCCAAGACAAAGTCATAGCCCTGGCCCTCTGCGTGCCTTACGGCATCGTAAATCACGGCAGCCGAGTCAGCGCCGTACTGGTGCTTTATCACCTTGAGCTTGAGCTTTTCCCCATGGTGCTCGAGCTGCTCAATAGCTGCTGCTCTGAAGGTGTCGCCTGCTGCCAGGAGGGGCTTGAGCTTTTTGTTCTGAAGGTATCTGGCAATTCGGGCTATTGTGGTTGTTTTCCCGCTGCCGTTGAAGCCCAGGAACACGCAGGTCAGGGGCTTCTTTTTCCTGGCCATCTTTACTAGGTTTAGGGAACCCTGGTCCACTGTTTCCAGGAGCCCCTCCTCAAAGGCCTTCCTGATGAATTCCCCTGCCCCGGACCTCTTGACCTGCCTTCCGGCAAGCTTTTTCTTCAAATCCTGCTTGAGGAAGTCTATGACCTCCAGGGCAACATTTGCCTGAAGAAGCTCTGACTCGCTCTCCTGGAAAAGCTCATCAATGTCCTTATCTGTCAGGGCCTTCTCTGTTACCCTTTCCCTGATTCTTCTGAAGAAGCCCCTTTTCTCCTTTTTAGGGGCCTCCACTGGCTCCGGGATTTCAGGGGCTTCCAGTTCAGGGACCTGAACCTCTTCCTTGACCTCTATCTCTTCTATGGGCTCTGGCGGCTTTTCCGGCTTCTCAGGTATTTTTGCCGGTTTGCGGATTTTCCCTGGTCTTTCCGGTTTTGGAGGCTTGGCTGGCTTTGCCGGCTTCTTGGGCCTCTTTTTTTCCGCCGGGGCGGGCCTGGAGATCTTCCTGGTCAGGCTCTCCACTGACTTCTTTAGCCGTTTCTTTAGGGAATCAAACATATGCAATATTATGGCAGGGGTTTATAAAAACAGAACGCACTTAAAGATTTTTGTCTATTATTAATCAGTGATAGAATGAAGATTCCTGTTACTTATGACCACAGCAAGGAGAGCGAGACTGCCCAAAGGGTCTATAAGGTATTGGCTGATATGATAGACGCCGACTGCAAGCCCGAAGACTTTTCAAGGGAAATGAGACTTAGGAGTGAGCTGAATATGGACGACCTGGACTATACTGAAATTATGCCAGCCCTGGAAGATGAATTTGGTTTTGAGATATCTGGTAAGGATATAGAAAAAGTGGAAGGAATGGAAATGGTTGGTGAAATTATAGACTATGCAGAAGGCAGATTGGCTGAATCAGAAGCTACTTCTTAATCTTTTTCCATTCATCCCTTACAACCCTGGGTTTTATCCCGGATTTGTAGGCGGCCTTTGCTATTATATGAGCGCCTATGGGGGCTGTGAGGAAGATGAAGACTATAAGGAACAGGGCCTTAATGGAGAAGATGGAGTAGAAGCCCTCCAGGAAGACCCCGAAGAGTATCAGGCAGCAGCCCCCTACATTGGAGAGGGTCTGGGCATGGGTCCTGGTATAGACATCAGGGAACCTGATAAGGCCTATTCCCCCTATTATTGCTATTATCCCTCCTATTACCATCAGTATTAAACCTATCATACTGCGTCACCTCTATGGAAGCTGCCCGAGCATCTGCATCTCTGCCTGTTCGGTTGGAGATGCAGAGATGTCTCGTGTCCCACTTTGCATTGTGCGAGACACGATTGCGCAGGGCAGCTCCTTTTGGCGTTCGGGCTTTTTTTGAAAAAGCCTGATATCATACAGCGTCACCTATGCCCTCGCCCATCAGGTATTTTGAAATCACAAGGGTCCCTATGAAGCCCAGTATGGAATAGACAATGGATATGTCCAGGAGGAGCTCGTCCCCCTGGAAAAGGGCGAACAGGACCATTATGGTTGCTACCATGGGGACCAGGGCGTCCAGGGCGACTACCCTGTCCGGGGCAGTGGGCCCCCTGAATATCCTGAAGAGGCAGAGAACCCCTGCAATTGCCAGGAGATAAACTATATATATTGCTTCCTGCATATCAACCCCATACCTTCCTTAGGATTCTTTCAAACCTGCCCGAGATTCTTTCCTTCCTGGGCTTGACAAAAAGCCAGTGGATGAAAAGCCTTCTCTTGGTGGCCTCCAGGGTCAGGGTCCCGGGTGTCATGGTTATTGAATTGGCCAGGGCAGCTGTCCCGAAATTTGTTTCAAGCCTGTTGGGGACAGAAACTATCCCCGGCTTTATCCTGCCCGTAAGGATACGGTAGATGACATCAAGGTGGGAAACTATCTCCCAGTAGAGGTAGCAGGGGATATAGATTAGGAAATAGCCGGGGTTGAAGCCCCTCTCCCTGTATACATAGGCCCCCACGGTAGTGATTATTATGGAGACTATCACGCCTGTCATGAACTCCTGGTATGTAAAGCTTGTCAAAAGCAGCCAGGATACCAGTATTGTGAGGAAGAGACCTATATGCCATTTCACGGTTTATAATTATTCGCCTTTCTTTAATAACTTTGCCTTCAGGGCCTGGAAGTCCTTTTCTATATTTGCAGACTTCTTTGAAAAACTGGCTATGTGCTTTCCTGAGAGCCTGTCTTCCGGGGGCAGGATTTCTTCTGAATGCGGGATTTTCAGGCCGGAGTCCAGGGCTCCCTTTAAACAGGCATAGAGCCTTGAGCCCTTTACCGAGGGGCAGAGGCTTATGTCCAGGACCAGTTCCTGGAGCTTTTCCTTCTTTGCCCTGGCGCCGCATAACAGGCCTGTCAGGTAGGCCGAGGGCAGGTTGCCGCAGTGGTGCTTCCAGCCCAGCTTCTTAAGCTCCCTGCTGTCCGAGGAAACCAGGACCCTGTCGCCCCTGGAATCGTATTTTATCACCTGGCATACCAGGTTGTTGAGGCTCTTCCTGACCACTAATCTGGGCTTGCCTGACTTCAGGAGCTTGAGCCTTAGCCTGAAGTCCGTTTTGCCCTCCCTTCTCCTCCGGTGGGGGATTTTCCTGGTTTTTGGCCTTCTCATAATAACCACTTACTTTTTCTTCTTGGTTTGTTTTTTGGCAGCTTTCTTGGCCCTTTTAGCGGTTGCTGGTTTTTTCTTGGCTGGCTTTCTTTTGACCTTCTTGATTGGCTTGGCAGGTTTTTTGACTTTTTTAACCGGTTTCCTTTCTTTCATCTTAAGGAGCTCGTGTTCCTTCAGATATGAAAGCAGATGCCTCCTGCTCTTGAAGGTTCCTCCCTTTGCCATGAGGTAGAGCCTCCTATAGAGCCTGTTCTCAATTGCCCCTGTCTCCTTCAGTTTCTTCAGGGCCTTCCGGACAGACCTTATGGTCCTTATCCAGTGCCTCTTGCCGGAATTCCTGGCCCCTGCTTTCCCTTTCTTGGAGCCGAATCCCTTTTTCCTGCCTTTCTTCCTCTGGGCGAGCCTTAACCTTGATTGGGCCCTGACCTGACCTCTTTTCTGGATCTTCCATATAAGGTTCTTTTTTATCAGGTTCCTTATGTCCTCCCTTGTTATTGCCTCCTCAACCTCTTTTTCGGCCTTGATTCTTACCCTGCTTACTCCGCATTTCAGTACCCTTGCAGCAAGCTGCTTTTGTGAGCGCAGATTCATTAATATCACCTAATACCTTCCCCTCTGCCCGGGCTTCCTGTCGCGCCCGAAGCCCCTTCCCCTGAACCTTTCCTCCTCCCTGGGCTCCCGCTTCTCGGGCTTTTCCTCATATCCGAATTCCTCCACCTTCATGCTGAATTTCTTCTTTTTCTTCTTTGAAATCTCCCCTGCGAGTATCCAGAATATCAGGGCAAGGCTCTTCTTCCCGTTGTTGTTTGCAGGGATTACAAGGTCTACATTAGAGCATTCATTGAAGGTATCGCATATTGCAACCACAGGGATTCTCTTCTTCTTTGCCTCCTCTATGACCTGCTGGTCTATTAAAGGGTCAACAACCATTACTATGTCAGGCTCATAGAAATCACGGAATGAGGGGTTTGTCAGGGTCCCTGGAGGGAACCTGCCTGCTATTGCCTTTCCGCCTATGGCCTCGGCGAATTTATTTATCGGCTTTTCCGCATTAGCCTTCCTGGAGACTATAAGAATATTTTCAAACCTGGAGAGGAATTCCACTGCCTTTGCTATCCTTTCATTGACCTTCTGGAGATTGAAGACCGAAAGACCGTCGTCCCTGACCTTGTATACGAACCTTTTCATGTATTTTGTGCAGGATTTCATGCCTATATGCACGCCTGCCGAAAGGTATTGTTCCCTCTTCTCTTCTGTCATCTTCTCTGCTGGCATAATTCTCGCCTTCCTGTGCTGAATATTCCTTATTATTTGTGATATGTGTTTTTAAATAAAGTATTCAGGAGGCTTATAAAGCTATGGCAGCCCCGCCATCCTGGCGTCAGGGATTTCCTGCCAGAGTTCTGTCAGCCTGTTCAGTTTGCCCAGTCTTTCGGAGCCGGAAAGGCCTATCTTCAGAAGGGGGGCACTGCAGAGTATTGAGAGGTCAGAAAGCCAGGAATCCCCTGTCTCCCTGATATTTTGCGAGATTACGGGAAAGAATTTGCCTTTTATGGCAAGTCTTGAGAGGTTGAAAACTCCCGAGAGTGTCCCGGCCTGGGCAGGTGTTATCAGGATTCCGTTGCCGGATTTTAATCCCAGGCCCTTCCCCAGCCTTTCCCTGTTTGACTGGTAAAGCTCATCACCTATGACAAGCCTTTTCTTAAGCTTTTCAGAAAGCCCTGAAAAGGATTCAAAATCCTCCTTATGGAAGGGGTCCTCCAGGTAGTATATCCTGTGGGTATAGCTTATCTCCTCTATAAAGTCCAGGTATTTTTCGGGGTCAAGCTTTTTGGAACCAAGGTTATAGGCTTTCCCGTTCCAGAGCCCCTGGCCGGAAAAGTCAACTCCTATCTTAAGGTCCCAGTCCCCTGCAAGGGAGGAGAGGAATTCCAGGGTCCTGGTTAAATCCAGATTGCAGAACCAGGAGCCGTTGGGGGTTCTGCCAATAAGGTTTTTGCTCTTTTTCAGTTCCTCCAGGGCCGCATTATAGACCTCCAGACAGGTTTTAGCTGCTTCCTGGGGATTCTTTGCCCTGTAAGGGATTATGAAGAATTCCTGCATGTCCTTGTTTGATATGATATTTGCCAGGGGGAAAGGGAAATCCTTCTCAGTGCCCAGCTTCCATAGATTGTCCCCGGTGCGTGACCTGGCGATGGCAAAGGATATCGCCAGGCTGAGGGGCTTTTCCCCTAGTATCAGTTCCTGCAGAAAGGCGTCAAGCCCCTGCAAATCCCCTTCATCCAGTCCTATGAAATTGGGCCTTATGGAGGAGAATATCTTCAGGGTTTTTTTCAAATCATTTTTAAGAGGGACTGATGCAGAATAAGAACCCTTATCTGTGAATGCCCTGATGGTTATGGCATTACCGCCGAGGGAGTCAAAATAGGGGTAGGCCCTGAGATTCTTAATCATAGATTATTATTGTCTTTTCTCTTAATATCTATGGGTATCAGCCCCTTCTCCCATTCCAGCTTGGCTATCTCTATGGGGCTCGTTTCCTTTGGGACCTTGACCATTGCCTGGGCGCCCTGGGAAATCTGCAGGGCCCTGGCTGATATTATCCTGGTTTTCTCGTATCTTGTGTATTCCCTTTTTTCCATAAGACCATTTAGAATGATTTATCATAAAAAGTATTTAAATTCATTACCCTATGTATCTGAGCTGCTCTTTTCCCTTTGTCGGTGCCTTCGCTTCTTTGGATATCTCCATCAGGGCCTTCCTCTGCAGGTTTTCAACCCTCTTTATGAACTTCTCCATCTCCTTTACCCTCTGCTTGAGCTTTGACATGTCAAGCCTTATATTAAGGATTTTCATTAAGGACTTTAACACGACCTCTGCTGCCTTTGGGTCGGTAACTATCGGAAAGCCCGAGGTCTCGCCCAGAATGCATAGACCCCTTATTCCCCTTTCCTTTCCCAGGCCCAGGAGAAGCCCTGCCGCGCCTACGATATATCCTACCCTCTCCCCTGCAGTGAAATTTATTCCTGTTCCCTTGTATTTTTTCAGGTCCTCCTTGTGTGTTAAAGCGCCTATGGCTTCTGGCTCCTTTTCAAGCTCCCCTGTTGCCAGGCCGCCCAGGGTTATGACCTCCTTGCAGCCGAATGATTTTGCAAAGTCCAGGATTTCATTGCAGACCTCGTAATGGCCCTGCGGGGCAAGGCTCTGGCAGTCCCCTATCAGGAGTATCAGGTCCCTCTGTCCCTTCTTCTTCGCCTTGCAATAATGGAACTCGTTCTTCACCAGGTGCACCTGGTAGCTGTCCTGGAGCATCACAAACGGGAAGAACCATTTTGAGCGCAGCTCTGCAAATTTCTTTGCCCCAAGCTCTTCTATCATGTATCCCACTGCAACCCTTCCTATGTTCCCTACCCCCGGCAGTCCCTCTATAAGGATTGGGTTCTTCAGCTTTGGCTTGTTAAGAACAGTTATTTTGGTCATTAAAATCTCCTCATATACCTATATTGAAAAGCTTTTATTTAAATAGGAATTATTATATCCTAATAAGCTGACAGCTAAAGTATAAAGGTGAGCTCCCGTCGTCTAGTCCGGTCAAGGACACGAGGTTCTCGACCTCGTAACCTGGGTTCAAACGCGCTGCTTTGGAGGCGCATTCAGCGGTGCTGAAAATCCCAGCGGGAGCGTTGGGCTCGTGGCTCAGTGGTAGAGCGCACGACTGATAATCGTGAGGTCGAGAGTTCGATTCTCTCCGGGCCCATTCTTTTTCTTTAAATTATTTTCTGTCATTAAATATCTATGAAAGAGGTATTCCCCTTCACTTCCATTGAAGAGGGCAAGGCATATGACTTGCTGGGTTGGCATATGGACAGATATGAAAGGGAGGAACTTGCCTGCCTTCCACCTGCTAAGGTTATGAGAAGCCAGCCAATGTTAAGAAGATACCCCCAGTTTTCTGAACTCGAGAACGGCGTATATGTTCCGAAGATATTTTCAATGCATCTCCCGAAAAGGGAAAGGAATATGACAAGCGGCATAAGGGTTTGTTCGAGGTCGCTTCTTACTGACAGGGAATTTGTATTGAACCTGAAAGACCTTGGCTTTAGCGATAGGGATGAATACCAGGCATTCAGAGAGGTTGCGAAGGGGATTGGAGTAAGGATTGGGGAATCAAGATTCACTGACGTTAATGGGGTAAGGGAACTTGCAAAGAGGCACGGCTTCTATAAGGAGATTTCAGAAATGGGTAAAAATGAATTGGGGAGAGAAAGTGTTATAAGCAGGGGCAACCATGAATTTGATGCCCCTGAGGGTGGTGAGCTGGGGGAAGACTCAGGGGAGGCCATAAGAAGGTCCAATATGGCAATAACCGGTAAGATAAAGCTCAAGGTAACCCCCCTTGTGTGCTGCGGAAGGCTGCCAAAAGAGAGCCAGCAATATGCAGCTGAGCTGTCAGATTCGGTAAATTCCAAATCCCCGCTTTATCAGGAGAAGCTGTTATTCCCTTCGGTCCTCAGGATGGTATATTTTGAGAGCCAGCCAAGGGATAAGCTGTCAGAGCTCTGCCTCTACATAAGCGATTCGCCTGAAGAACTGGAGGATGCAAGGAGCAGGGTGTTTGAGGACGCTGTAAAGTTTTTTGAAACCGTGCCCAGGAATACCTTCAGGTATGGGAGGGAATTCTTGTGGGACTGTCCCTTTGATATATGGCTGGCATACAATGCCACAGGACGCGTTTATAATCATTCTCAAATGTGGTTCCTGGCGAAGGATTTGCTGGTCTCAAGGACAGGAGCTTATTATACTGATTTTGAGGGATGGAATATCAACTGGGACATTGGGGGAAAGTCAGAGATAAAGAGGAGGCAGCATATCCATTTAACAAATACATTCAAGGTCTTCAGCAGGTTCCTGACGCTGTTTGAGATGGGCATAGAACAGGTAAGGGGGAGGCCTCTTTCCCGTGCTAAAGCTGCCAAGATAGAAAGGGATACTCTTGGAAGGCTTATAGATACGATAAATGGGAGTGACTTCCTTAATGTATCAACTTCAAACAATGACCTGGATGTTAAGGCTTTTTATGAGTATGTTGGCGTTGGCAATGGGGGATTCAGGATTGACAAAAAATATCTTTTTCCTATGTATCAGTAGAAAGACTTAAAAAACTTATTCTTTAATGATTTAAATTGGTGTTTTAAGTGGCAAGTAGAAAGGTAAGGAAACCGAAAACCTGTAAAGTAATGGCAGAAAGGATAACAGCTTTGCCTGATATTTTGCCGGCTGATGAGCTTCGTCGGGAACAGGCCTATTTATGGGCATATCCAAGACTTATAGAAGCCAATATAAGGACTAATACAACAGAAAGAGACCTAACTTCTGAAGAAAGGAGTAAACTTTTTGATCTCGATAATAAGAGAGAGGAAAGGAAAAATCTTAGGGAGATGTTAGTGTTTGATATTAAAGATGATAGTGGTTATAGGATGTCTGTTTTCAAGCCGGATGGAGAGAAAGACTTGGTTAAAAAACTAAGTTCTGTAGGAACATGCTGGTCAGGTAATTATGAAGAAAGAAGTGCAGAACTGATAGAAGACCTCAAAATTGGGGGTTCTGTTGTTCTTTTTGGTGAGAAAAAAATGAAAGGCGGTAATTATAAACCCAAGGTTTTTTCAAGGAGCAACATATGTATAGATACTCATAATAGATCATTTCTTTTCGTCGACACAATCGAAAACGGAAATACAGGTGCTAGTAGTATAAGAAGTTGGGATAAAAGGAAAAAGGAATTAACTCTTGTAACCTTGGGGTGGATGCATATTGCAAGGCATCTTGGTTTTGATACAATTGGCCTGGGTGAAGAGGAATTACAAGAGCTTGGTAGGAATCTTGGAGCACAAACAAAAAAATTATTCAAAAAATACGAAGGTTCCGGTAGAGTACTAGCACACAAGAGAAAGATAGGAAGAGAGATATATTGTTGGAAACTGCATAGAAATAGTGATGGGAGATTCTATGCCTTTGATTTGGACCTTGCTTTAGATTTATCAAAAAAAATGAGAGCAGCCCATGACAGAGCAAGAAAATATAATGATTATGTAAAAGCGCTTGATGAGGCTAGAAGCGCGCTTGATGCAGTCAATAGACGTTACAGGAGAGGAGACGTATGAGTGATGTAATAGATACCATAGCAAAGTATGCAAGGATACCGAGCTATCCTGGTGAAGAAGGGCTGGCTATAGATGAATTGAAAAAAGAACTGCAAGGCTGTGCAGATTGCTGGGTTGATGATGCAGGCAACTTTCATGCAATAAGGGAAGGGAAACGCGGGAAGGTTATGGTCGTGACTCATGTGGACAAATTTCCCTTGGCATATTTTGATACTTGTGATGATTATGTTTTGGGCAAGCTTGATAACTCTGTTGGCGTTGGTGTAGCTGTTAGCACATTAAAGGACTATCCAAAAGGTGCAAACACACTCGAATTTGTTGGTACAGTGGGTCATGAAGAAGAAGGATTCAGGGGAGCTACAGAATTGGCTAAAGATTTGTCAGCGAATCCAGATGGAGATTTGAAAGGGATTGTTGTGATTGATACTTCGGGTGCTGATAAGGCAGAAATGGGTGCTGGCCCCATTATATATCTGGGCGCAGGAAATCCTTTCCGGAAAAAAATAACAAAAGCTGCTGCAGAGGTTGCCAAAAAAGTAAAAATCCAAACCCAGAACTTTTTCCCTGGATGGGCAACCAATGACTCGACACCGTTGGCAGAAACCGATTACCCAGTTGTAGCGATTGAGGTTCTTGTAGAGAATCTCCATGGAAAGGTAGAAACA
>JAUXAV010000187.1 GCA_030619735.1 Candidatus Aenigmatarchaeota archaeon
TTCCTGGACCTTGTGGACGGCTCGGTGGCAAGGGTGACAGGCCAGGTCACAAAGCTCGGGGCATACCTGGATACCATTGTGGACCGCTATATAGAGGGCATAATAATATTCGGCCTGCTCTTTGCAAGCCTGCCCCACTGGGTTTTCCCTGTGCAGGCCTGGATATTCCTGTACTTCTTCGGCTCGCTAATGACCACATACGTGAAGGCGGCGGCAAAGGAGAAGGGCCTGGTTGAGAAGGAACTGAAGGGAGGCATTCTGGAGAGGGCTGAGAGGCTGATAATCCTGTTCATAGGCATACTGCTTGCCTCATACGGCAGGATATACCTGACCTGGGTGCTGGTCATCCTGGCTGTCCTGACCAATATATCCGCTTTGCAGAGGATTTGGATGGCTGCGAGGGGTAGGTAGTTCCAGTAAGGGAAAAGCTTTATATACCCCCTTCCCATTCTATTTTTGTGGTGAAGATGAAGGGCGATTCAGTTCATCTGCAGTGAAGCTGGCAATCCTGATAGCCCTAAAACTATTTCTAAAAGCTCCACCAAGAATAAAGCAATGGGTAAATTCAAGACTCCCAGAGGGACCAGGGACTTTTTGCCTGGGGATATGATAAAGAGGGAATGGATTTTCTCAGTCTTCAGAAGGGTTTTTGAGAAATACGGGTTTGACCCCCTGGAGACCCCTGCATTTGAGGACTGGAAGCTCCTGAGTGCAAAGGGTGGTGGTGGGGATGAGATAAAGGATGAGATTTACTATTTCAGGGACAAATCCAAGAGGGAGCTTGGCCTTAGGTTTGACCTGACTGTCCCGCTTGCCAGGGTGTTGGCGAGCAATCCCCAGATTCCCAAGCCCTTCAAAAGGTATCAGATAGGGAGGGTGTGGAGGTATGACAGGCCCCAAGCCGGACGTTTTCGAGAGTTCTGGCAGGCTGACCCTGATATTGTTGGCTCCTCAGGTATGGAGTGCGAGGTGGAGATTCTGGCGCTCTCAGTGGAGTGCCTGAAAGAACTTGGCTTCAGGGACTTTGTCATAAGGATTAACAACAGGAAAATCCTGAGCGGCATAGTGGAGGCCCTGGGGATAAAAAACAGGGGTGAGGTATTCAGGGTCCTGGACAAGTTCGAGAAACTGGAGAGGAAGGAGTTTGAGAAGGAGCTGAAGGCTGTGGCAGGGAACAAGGCAGCCAGGCTTCTGAAGGCCCTGGAGACTGGTCCTGGCAACCTGAAAAACAAGCTTATTGGGGAGGGCATGAAGGAAATAAAGGAGATTATAATTAAGGGAAATGCTTATAGTGTATCAAGATACATGAAGGCGGACTATTCCCTGATAAGGGGGCTTGATTACTATACAGGCCCCATATTTGAGGTCTTTATCAAGGGCTTTGAGAACCTGGGTTCTGTGGCAGGAGGAGGGAGATATGACAATCTTATAGAACTTTTCGGGGGAGGCAAGACCCCAGCTGTCGGGATATCCTTTGGTATTGAGAGGATATTCTCCATAATGAAGGATAAAAAGATGTTCAAGCTTTCCGAAACCAATACCAGGGTTTTTGTGGTCCCTGTGAATGAGAAGCTCAGGAAGCAAGGATTGAAGGTGGTTCAGGAGTTGAGGAAGGCCGGGATTCCTGCACAAACGGATTTGATGGGAAGGAATATCAGGAAGCAGCTGGATTATGTGAACAGCATGAAAATTCCCTATGTAATATTCCTGGGCCCCAGGGAGGCTAAATCCGGGAATCTCACCCTCAGGGACATGAAGACCGGGAAGGAATCAAGCTTAAAAATATCAGGGATAATTAAGAGGTTAAAATAAGTTAATGGCAGTCGTGGTGTAGTGGTTAGCATAAGAGCTTGTGGCGCTCTTGACCCGAGTTCAACTCTCGGCGACTGCCCTTTTCTTTTGGGGAGAATGCGGGGGAAGAGATTCGAACTCTTGAAGGCACTAAGCCACAGGATTTCTTATATCACAGCCCTTTCGGGCTCAATACTTAAGCGAACTTAAGTCCTGTCCCTTTGGCCACTCGGGAACCCCCGCATTATGAATTATTTGAGAAATAGTATAAAAAGCTGCTATTTGAGGAATTTTGGCACGAGCTTCCTGGCCCTCTCCCTTTTCTTCTGGTGGTCTTTCAGGAATCTGGTGATTTTTTCTATGGCTATCTGCTTGAGCTCGCCGGTCAGGAGCTTTCCTGATTTGTAGTCATCCCTGATTTTCCGGATTTTCCTGTCATCCGGCTCAAACATGAACTGGAGCATCTGGAAGGCCACATCC
>JAUXAV010000136.1 GCA_030619735.1 Candidatus Aenigmatarchaeota archaeon
GCCTCCCTTCTATAGAGAGGAGGCGATAGTTTGGTTCCTAACGAAAATTCAGGCGAAAAGAAATGCCTTCTTTTATCAGTAACCCGTGCGTACCTCAAAGATGGGAAACTAACAGGAGAGCCCCGTGATTACACTCTAGCAAAGGGAAGAGATAGTGTCATAGAATACCTTGGTAATGGCGAAGTTGAAAGCAAAACAAGAGATATAGGACCAAAAAAAATGAGGAATATTATCAAAAGAGAAATTAAAAAAATTTCCATTCCTGAACTGTCAAAACCAGATGCTGAGTTTGAATGTCTTGAGACAGATGCAAACAATAAGGAAGGAACCTATGCCCAGCTTCTTTTCTGTGACCTTGGCAGTGGGGGAGGCGTGGAAGGGACACCACATGCAACTAGTCACAAATACAAGTTAAATTTCAAATAGCAAAAACGGATACGGCGTGCTTACAGGGTCATCTATTTACTTTCGCCCCCGGAAAGCACAAGCTCCCCAAGTTCTGCCAAATCCTCCACCAGGGAATTCAGCTTCAACTTCATGTCCGAAAGGGTGTATAGCACATCCCCTATGTACAGGCTCCTTCTAATGGACTGGTCGCCCCTGAAGTAGTAGCCTGACTTCCTGAACTCTTCATCGCTCTCATAGTGCGTTATCCTTCCCCTGAGGTCAAACCCGTTCTCCAGTGTCAGGTCATATACATACGCGCCTTGATAGACAAAGTCCCCATGCGCATTTGGAGGAACCTCACCTGCATATTTCGATTCATCAATCTCTGCCAGGAGTATGGGCACTACCAGGAGATTCTTCTCCTTATCGAACAGGAAGGCCTTGTGTTCATGCAGGGCGTCCGAATCCGTGCCCCTATCACCTATTACCACTTTATGGAGTTCCCTGGGGTTCTCCACGTCTGTTACATCAAATACTGCCATCTTGACCCCCTGGTACCAGGCAAAGTTCCCCTCATCCGCTCCCACAGCCTCCTTTCCTATGCCTATCAGGTGGTTCTCGTCATAGGGATGCAGGTAGTCAGAGTAGCCGGGAATCTTGAGCTTGCCCAAAACCCTGGGGTTTGCGGGGTCGGAGAGGTCTATCACGAACAATGGGTCTATCTTCCTGAAGGTAACCATGTAGCCCTTATTACCCATGAACCTGGCGGAATAGATTTGCTCCCCTGGTGCAAGGTCCTCCAGGCTTCCCACCATCTCCAGATTTTCCCCGAATATATACACATTATTAGTGGAGGCTCCACCTGACCCGAAGACCTGCCCTATAGTGGTGGCAATCCTGAAATAGCCCTGGTATTCATCCATGGAGAACTGGTTCAGAACCCTACCAGGGGCCTCCATGCTGCCCTTATAGGTTATCTGGCCGTTATCCAGCGAGAACTTATGCACCATGGTCTTCTCCTGCGGTGTCTCCTCTGCCATTATTCTCCAGAATGGATAGCTGCTCTCAGCCAGATAGAGGCTCTGCTGGGAGGCGTATATGTTCTGCCCCGAGCCTACTATAACCTCCTTTGTTACCTCGGCTTCCGGATCGCTCATGGAGATGGAGGCCACGGTAACGAACATCTCCGGGTTGGTGGGCTCGAAGTGCCCCACATCCCCGCAGGCGCATGCGGGCTCAAAGGAGACCGCTGCATCAGTTTCTACTTCCTGTCCTGTCCTTTCCCTGTAAAGCGGGACGATATCCCCGCCCTGCTCCAGGATATAGTATTTGGGATGGGAATTGATAACAAAGTATGCATAATCCCCTATCTTCCTGGAGGAGACATAGCCTCCCTCAAAGTCCAGAGACCTTGCCAGTTCAGGGTTTGCCCTGTCAGAGATATCCCAGAGCTGAATGCTCGTAAGGGAAAGGGATTGGGGATAGGGTATAACCCCGGCCTTTACTGCAGGCTGCTCCAGAACATCTGGCCCTGCATAAGTGGCGCCGAATATCAGGAGCATGTCCTGATGGATGAAGATTTCCTGCGGCCTTAATTCACCCAAATCCGAACTGCTCAGGACCTCTGCATTCTCCGCAGGATAGGCCCTTGTAATAATGAGCTTGCCCCCTGAAAGCGTATAGATGTATTCCCCGTCCGTCTTTACTATGTCCGCCTCATCCACCCCAGCGACCTGTATATTGGTAGCGGAATAATCCACGCCAGCCTGGGATTTGGCTGCCATGGGCGCTCCCAGGGTTCCCTCCATTATTCCATAGCCCCTGTACCTCCCGGCCTCTGCCATACCCTTCTGGAACTCCTGGCTCAGTTCCAGGCAGGAGCTGAATTTCTTCATGGATGTTGCAGTGGGGACATTCAGGACAGCGGCCAAGAAAGCGCCGCCTATAAAGAGTATTGCTATCAGCACAGGCACAATCGCCAATGCCCCCTTCCTGGAGTATTTTTCCTTCATGTTCTATTCTTGGAAAGGGGGTTTAATACAACTTTCGATTTGTTTCGGTGTTTAGGGAAAAATAGGATGCGCCGAGAGGGGATCGAACCCTCATCGCAGGCTAACTTCTTAAGATTGGAAGGCCTGGGTCCTACCATTAGACTATCGGCGCATCTTGTATAATATAGAAGAATATAATATTAATCTTATAAAGGATGTCCGATTTTACGGAGAATTGAACCCTCACTTAAAAGTCAAAGCTAATCTCGTCCTTTTCCTTCTTCTCCGCCTTTTCCAGTTTCTTTCCTTCCCCTGCAGGGGCAGCGGCCTTTGGCGCTGAGAAGCCCGCCTTTATGCTTTCCATTATCTTGTCAAGGCTCTCCTCTGGCATCTTCTTGACTGAAAGGATTCCCTCAAGGGCAAGGGGCCCCTCCCTCAGGAACCTGGGGATAACATGGAAATGCATGTGGGGAACAAGTTGCCCTGCGGCTGCCCCGTTGCTCTGGGAGATGCTTATGCCCTGCGCCTTCATGCCTGCCTGCACTGCAGCAGCCACGGTTTTCACGGCCCTGAAAAGCTCCCCTGCCTCATTCTCAGGGATGTCCAGTATGGTTGCATAGTGCTTCTTCGGAACCACCAGGGTATGGCCGGGGTTCCTGGGGTTTATGTCCAGAAAAGCAAGGCATGAATCATCCTCATAGATCTTTTTTGCAGGAATGTTCCCGTTTATTATCTCGCAGAATGGACATTTTCCTTCTGCTCCGCCGGCTTCTTTAAGGGCTTC
>JAUXAV010000171.1 GCA_030619735.1 Candidatus Aenigmatarchaeota archaeon
AGCTTGGTTATGGCTTGACGGGAAGGATTGGCCTGAGATTGAGAACTATGAGTACTATGGGAAACCCCAGCTTGTCCGTATCTGCAAAGAATATGGCATTGATTGGCAGGCCTTGGATGACAACCACTGGAAGAATGACGAAATGGGAAAAGCCATTAGTGCAGACGAAGCACTAAGGATTGTTGCCTAGCTTCTACGGAGAGAATATGGAGATGGGCTTTATTGAAATGTGGGAAGAGGCTGACTTCGTAGATGCATCTATTGGTGGAGTAGATAGTATTCCCGAAGAAGAATACTTTGATTATGTAGAAGCATGTTTGATGGCACTAGCTGACGATATAATGGGAGTCCAGCAAGGAGGTCCTAATGAAAACTCTAGAAGAACGTGAACAGAGGGAGCATGAGCGCCAGGAAATTATCAGGAAAGCAGTAGAAGCTGCTGACCGCATCATCATGGATGGTTCCGATGGTAGCTGTGAGGAAACTAACTTCCTGACGGCTAAGGTGGCAGAAAAGTTCATGATACGAGCCTTTAACCCCTTCGGTGTAGATATGATGCGGAAGGACTTAGAGGAATGACATACAATGGCTTTATGAGGAAGTATCTACCAAAAACTTTTGAGGAAGAGAAGCTCCGCGAGTTGAAGAAAGACCCCGAAGCTTACGGTAGGTACCTCGCTCAAAGGTCGCTCGAAGGACTCAAAGAAATGCTTGAAGGAGGCCAGCATGCCGAAAATCGAAGAAATGTATGCTTTCGTCGCTGAAGATACGGGTCCTGACGATGAAGGAGTTGTCGCTATGAATGCCGGCCATGTAGTGTTTCCCTTGGTTGGTGCTGATATGGCTATGGTAGAAAAACTTAGACCGATTGCTAAGGACATATTCAGCACAGACTGGGAAGAAAGTCAAGCTACTACACTTCACCCAGAGGGAGGACCTAGGAGACGTATGATGGCTATAGCTTGTAAGATATGCATAATAACGAAAGGCATTAGAGGAAGTGATAAGGAGTCCTTCTTTGAAACACAAGAAGAGCTAAACGACCACCTGGAGAAGGTCCATCACATGCCGGTTTGTCGAGAAGGAGAAACATCTGAGGAATGTATCAAACGCTTCATCGAGAAATACCCTGAAGCAAGAACCTGCTCGGAATGTATTGAGGCTGGAGCAAAGTGGACAAAATAGGAGGAAATGGTGAGCAAGCGGAGTAAGAACGCTGGAGCTCCGCCAGCACCCACAGTTTACTGCCCAAAGGACGACAAGAAAGTTCCCATCTGGTATTGCCTTGGAAGCCTTACGCAGGGTAGAGAACTTTGCCCCCATCTAGCTAGAGCATCTGTTCATGGTGGTAAGATAGCGAAGGTCGAATGCATGTGGGAGGAGTAACACAGTGATAATAATTCTCGGCCCAGACCACTCAGGTAAAACAACCCTTGCAAAAGAACTTGGGTTGCCCTACTATCACTTCGACAAGGACAGCACCTACGAAGATTATCTCAAACCTCTATGTGAGCTTAAGCTCTTTGATGCTGTCCTCGACCGCCATATCATCTGCGAGTATCCCTACACTACCACGATGGGCAGGAAGTTTGCATTCACGATGAAGCAGTGGCACAACATCATCCTCCTTACTCTTGCACAGAACCCAGTGGTAATTCTCTGTACCCACAAGCCAGCACCGAGCGAGTACCCCAGAGACCAATACATGCCCTACGACAAGTGGGACGAGTGTTTAAGGTTGTACAAGGAGTTCCTTACCACTCACCATATCAGATACACTACGTATAATTATGTTATGAGGCACCCTGCATCTGTTGGGAACCTTATCATGTTGGAATCGATGTACAAGAATGAGATGTTGTGGTGGCAGCCAATGTGGGAGGCTGGTTATGGCTTCATAGGCTCAGTTTCTCCCAAGGTCTTGTTGGTGGCCGAGCGTATTGGGCCCAACAACATGAATAATCTCCCGTTTGAGACCGGCCCAACTGGCAAGATGCTCACTAATATGCTAACTACTACTGGTACACCCTTAGGGAAGTTCGCCGTCACTAACATGGTCAAGTCGTTCAGGCGAGATACCCGCCCGCCAAACGAGGCTGACCAGAACCTACTACACATCGAGCTCGAGCATTTGAAGCCAGAGAAGGTGGTATTTATGGGCGCAGTTGCCAAGTACGGGATAAAGGTTGCCAAAGAGTTGAATATCCCACATGTTGAGATACCACATCTTGGTTCACTTCACCATAAAGGAGTAACTGATATGAGTGGATATCATGCACAGTGGAGAAAGATAATGGGGATGGTACCCACACTAACTTTAGGAGGTAAGGGCAATGGGTAAAGAGGCACAAGAGGAGATACTCAAACTGATCAGAGCTAAGCCTTATCTCTATGCGAGTTTGTATGTTCACGGCTCTTACTCTACACCAAGCGAGATATTGTCGTTAGTGGAGGAACTTGGCTATCGCAAACTGCCTAAAGATAAACC
>JAUXAV010000306.1 GCA_030619735.1 Candidatus Aenigmatarchaeota archaeon
AATAAACTAAATCTTCACTTCTTACATATCTTAAAGTAAACAGCATAATCATATGTTGGACAAATTCTACATCAGGATCCCTCAAAACTATCCCCATGGAATCCAGATAAACCCTTATCCCTTTGGCTTCGCCTCCACCCAAAGTAAAAGTATGTTGATCCAATAATTTCACCAGTCTTCCCCTAATCTCAAAAATTCTAGTGGTTAGCCCGTTAGTTGGCTTATCCCAGATATCAATCTGAAAACCGCAGTTGGCTATTACCGGGGTGTCGGGAAGAATGTCTGGATTTATCGCATACACAATATAAGGATAAATATCTGACCTATTAGCCAGTCCTTCCCGGACATTAGAATTGCCCATCAAATCATCAATTAAAGTTGGGTCCGCTCTTAAATAGGCAAAAATTTCATGATTGAGTGCTCTTACTGTATCCAAGCAAAACTCACACTCCTTTTTAATATCATTAGCGTTATATGGCACCATATCCCTTCGGCAAAGTAATCCCTGGTATCTCTTCTACTCTCCATTTCTTTATAATGAAATTTTTAGTATCCGGACTTAGCTTCACTAGGATAGTCCTTAACCAAGGCCTTGCCTCCATATATCTGGTTCCAACTTCCAGATAAACTCCATAGTCTTTAGTAGTACCAACAAGTAGATAAACTGTGTTTCCTTCTCTTACAACGGCGTGACCCACCGAAATTTTCAGTTCACCAGTTTTTACCGTCGGAGGGAATCCCGGAGCACTGGCCTGATACCAAACTGTCTTACCTTTCTTGTAAAATTTCCCGGTACCTGGCTGTGATATAAATTCCTTGACTTCGGAAACTATATCCTCTCCCAGAGCATATAGTTTATCGTAAGATCCCGCTTCAATAAGCTTCATGGCCGTGTCGCCCCGCCAGATTAATCTAACTTCACTCTTCTTTAACATCGAGTAATATCACCGCGATTTTGTTCATCATTAGACTGTCATCAATCAATTTCACATCATATTCATTGGAATTTCGTATTATCCTGTCCTTCTCCTCAATACCTAAATAATTGGTCCATACTTTGTATCTCACATTTACTTTCATCTGCTGATAAGTGAGAACTTCTCTGCCGGTGAGCAAAGTCATTACCCCCTCGAATCTAACTGGGGTTGCCCAGGTTATTTTTTCCCCTTCAGCGGTCGTATCCCCTGAGATCCTCTTTATATGTTTCAATTTGGTTTTCGGTCC
>JAUXAV010000237.1 GCA_030619735.1 Candidatus Aenigmatarchaeota archaeon
CAGAGGGTATCAGGACAATATCAACGTCTTTGACCCAGGGCTTCCGCCGACGGATACTGCCGACTGCCTCAATACGCTGACAGTAAGGTGCGAGCCTTGCAATGACTTCATCAGCTATGGCCTTAGCCTCTTCTAGTTCCATGATTCTTTACTTTCGATGGTATCTCATTCCCAAACTTGTCATAGCCTCCTGGTGAGAAATTACACCTTCCATTTCTCCGCCAGTAGCAAGTTACTCTAGTGAGAGAGTGAAAACATATCTTGAGCTTTAGGGGGCAGTTTTTAACCACTATTGTTCTCGAGTTCCTGTATTCTCTGTTCGGTCGCCAAATAAGTCCTCCTGAAGACCTTCTACCGGGCAGCCATTACAGCCGACTTCATCAAGGATCTCAGCCAAAGGTATTCTCTGCCCGCACCGGACACAAACAACCATCATCGGCTTACTACTCCTTCTATCCCACTCCCAGACGTGTTTAGCCATATCTTGGCTCGCTCAGCCCTCCCCGCTGAGAGCATCTTCAATTTTCCTGCCATATTTTGCCTCCAGCTCCCGGTCAATCCTGTCAAAGAGCTTTTCCCTTTCCTTTCCGGTCAGGTCCCGCCCCAATTTTTTCTGTTCCTTTCTGTATTCGATACCCCTTTGGCTCAACCTCTCACCCAGCATCGGGTCCATGGGTTTACGCTCTTTTGCGCGTTTCCTATGGAGACGGACACGCTCAGCAATTGCCTCTCGCGTGGATGATGGCGGTATACTCTGCCTTTCTTTCCAGTGGACTACGACAAGTGCCCCCTGATTCCACCTGAAGCTGCCGCGATTCTTCATCTTGATTATCATAGATTCCAATGCCTGGCGGTCTTCGCTAGTTTTGATATGGAGAGCCTCGGAAATCTCGTCCATATTCAAGGGCTGCTCGCCACTCACCAGCTTACCGTCAGCGTGACATTTGCCCGCCAACTGGAGAATGCCCCACCAAGCCCCCCTCTCAGCCAGAGATAACCTGGTCAGCTTCGGGTCATCTAAGGCTTCAATCCACATCTTTGCCCATTGTAGTGGCATTTCTCACCCCTTTACTGTAACGCGTTACATGCTGTTACAATTCTAGGCCCATAGGGCAAACTGGTCTTGTCGTTTGACGTGTTAAACCTACAGTCCGGCTATCCTTGATGAACCACTCTGCGGCACCTCTAAATTGACATCTCTTACACTCTATCTTTTCCGACATCAAATCCTCTATGTAACGAGGTGTAACTGTTACTGTCTCTTCTCTTCTCTTCTATATCTTTATCTACTTCTCCTTCTGATTTTAGGGGTTGTTAAGGGGGATTTTAACTTTGCGCTCGCATCAATTTTACTCACTCAAATAAACTAGGCCGTTCCTGGCGAGTATTTATCTTATTAGTGAAGTCTTCTGCCTGCTCTCGGGTAAGCATCTGTAATACCTCGGTTAATGTCCCCTGGCCATCAACCTTGTATGTATTTGCGATGAAACTCTTCATCGTCACGTCAGTCCACTTAAGGTTTTTTTGACTTTCTTGGAGCCAATCGAGGTTAATGTGGAACCCTTCTGCCGCGAGCTCGGCGGCGGGCACTCCGATTTTTTGGGATTTAGCCACCTTCGTTGTTGATAAAATTGTCGCGGCAGCCTTCCCCACCCCCCTCTGTTTCTCC
>JAUXAV010000064.1 GCA_030619735.1 Candidatus Aenigmatarchaeota archaeon
GAGTTGGTAAGGTATGGCTCCTTTTTGCCAGCGGTTATTATGTCCGGGTAAGCTTCCTTGTCAAGCTTTCCAAAACGGTAGGCAGTAGATTCGGCAGGTGTGCTTTCCAGATTGTAAAGATTCCCGGTCTCCTTCTGGAACCTAAGGCAGAGGTCCCTCATGAACTTCAGGGTCTCTATTGCCAGGGCCTTGCCCTCCGGGGTTGATATGTCCTTGCCCAGGAGGTTGAGGCAGGCCTCGTTCATGCCGCACAGCCCTATTGTGGAGAAATGGTTCTGGAAGGTTCCCAGGTAGACCCTGGTGTAGGGCATGAGGCCGTTCTTGAGGTTCCTGTCTACAACCTTCCTCTTTGTCTCCAGGGAGTCCCTTGCAAGAAGCATGTGTTTTTTGAGCTTGTTCAGGAAAAGGCGTCCTGCTTCCTCAGGGTCCTTGGACTCCCTCTTGGCTTCATAGGCGAACCTGTTCATGTTCATGGTCACCACGCCTATTGAGCCTGTCGACTCTCCAATAGACCACATGCCTCCGGGCCTGTTCAAAAGCTCGGTTTGGTTGATGTTGAGGCGGCAACACATCGCGCGAATGGAACTCGGGTCCAAACCTGAGCCTATATAGTTCTGGAAGTACGGGATCCCGTATTTTGCCGTCATTTCAAAAAGGAGCTTTGCGTTCTCAGAGTCCCAGTCAAAGTCCTTTGTCAGGTTGTAGGTGGGTATGGGGAAGGAAAATATCCTTCCGTTGGCGTCGCCCTCAAGCATTACCTCTATAAAGGCCTTGTTAATCATATCCATCTCCTTCTGGCAGTCCCCGTATGTGAAGACCTGGGGCTTTCCCCCAACTATTGCCTTTTCATTTTTCATGTCCTCTGGTGCAACCCAGTCAAAGGTAACGTTAGAAAATGGATACTGGGATCCCCATCTTGATGGTATGTTCAGGGAAAAGACCAGCTGCTGCATGTTCTGCTTTACCTGCTTATAGGTAAGATTGTCCGCCTTCACAAAGGGTGCAAGGAGCAAATCTGTATCGCTAAAAGCCTGGGCTCCTGCAAATTCCATCTGGAGGCAGCCTATGTAGTTTACCATCTGATGGACCACTGTGGAAAGGTGCTTAGCGGGCTTGCAGTCCACCTTGTTTGGAACCCCCCCGAATCCCTTTATGAGAAGGTTCTTCAGGGAGTGGCCGCAGCAGTAGCCTATCACCCCGTGGGAGAGGTCATGGATATGGATGTAGCCCTTCCTGTGGGCGTCCGAGATTGCAGCAGAATAAACCTCATTCAGGTTGTAGTTGCTCATCACCCTGCCCGCTGCATAGAGCAGGAGGCCTGAGAAGGAATACTGCTCATTGGAATTCTCCTTCACCCTCCAGTCAAGCTTGTCCAGGTAGGCCTTTATGGTCTTGTCCACCTCCACAAAGGTGTCTTTTGTTTCCCTGATTTTCTTATGCTGCTCCCTGTACAGGATGTAGGCCTTTGCAGTCTTGTAGTGGCCGTTCTCCACCAGGACCTTCTCCACTATGTCCTGGACCTGCTCCACTGTTGGGACGGTTACGCCGCCGAACTTGTCCTCCAGGGTCTCCAGAACCTTGCTGGCGAGGTTTTCAGCTATCTCCCGGTCGGTCCCGCCCACGGCCTGGGCAGCCTTCCAGATGGCCTCGGTTATTTTCTCTTGGCTGAAGTTGACCACCTTGCCGTTCCTTTTCTTTACCTTTGTTATCAGGTTCTCTATCTTCTCATAGGTTGTGAATCTCTTTTTGCATTTCAGGCACTCCCTTCTTCTCCGGTTTGTCTTCTCTTCAGAAACTCTTTTGTCTATAACCTTTGTTTCCTTGTTGCCGCAGAACGGGCATTTCATGTCTTTTCACCCTTTTTCGTTACTCCCTGATAAATACTATATATTGTGGTTGGATTGGTCTAAATATACCATATTTTGTGCATAGATAATTGGGCCGGATGGTATATAAACATTTGGGTAATGGATTATATAATTTGGAAAATAGATATTCTGATAAGGATTTATAAGTGTACGGCACCATAATATTATCTATACGATTTTAATCAGGGGATGGGGTATTTTGAGCGGGTTTGATGTCAAGGTTGAGAATGTTGTAGCGTTTGTTTCTCTGGGTAAGGACATAGAGCTGAAAAAGATATCGGGCAGGCTCAAGGACGCGGAGTATTCCCCTGACACCTTCCCGGGGGTGATATACAGGATAGCCCAGCCCAAGACAGCGAACCTGATATTCTCCTCAGGCAAGATTGTGTGCACAGGCTCCAAGAGCGTGGAGGAGGCGGGGATTGCAGTCAACAAGGTAGTGGATGACCTGAGGAAGCTGAAGGTCAAGCTCCCTAACAGCTTTGATATGAGGATTGAGAACATTGTTGCCTCAACCCAGATAGAGGCCATGGGAAGGCTGAACCTGGAGGACATAAGCTTTGCCCTGGAGAATGTGGAGTATGAGCCAGAGCAGTTCCCTGGACTGGTCTTCAGGATAGCGGAGCCCAGGGTGGCTTTCCTGCTCTTTGGCTCTGGGAAGATAATATGCACCGGGGCCAGGAACGTGGAGGACATCCATAGGGCGCTGGTGAAGTTCAGGAGGAAGCTGGAAAGCATAGGGGTCCATACCAGGCCCATAAAGGCAAAGCCGAAGGAAAAGCCAAAGGAGCTGAAGGAGCCCAAGGGGAAGGCCGCCTGAATTAGGCCATGGTCGGCGTTGCAGCATGATATTCTCTTTTGTCAAAATATTCCAGGGAGTCAAACACATCGCTTAAGGGTATTTCTGCTGAAAACGGGTATTTGTCGCCTTCCCCTCCGAAAACCCTTAGTGTCTTGTTTTCTGGTCTGTTGCCACCGTCCTCCAGGGCAGCGGCAGAAACAAAGGTGATGCCGGGGGTTTCATCATCATCGAATCTTCTGCGCTCAAAAAGAGGTCTTCTGGACCTGGCTGTTATTCTGAGCTTGTCATCCATTAGTACAACGCCATTTCTGTATATTTTATTACGTACTCCATGGTATATAATAAGCCATCCCCTCTCAGTCTTTATAGCGGGCGCACTTGGGCCTATACCATCGGAGTCAAAACAACCATCCCTGCAGCTCATTAAAACCCTAAAGCCGCCCCAGCTACCAAGGTCATCTGAATAACCAAGATATATGCTCTGTTTTTTTGTCAAGGACCCCTTTGAAGGCCTGGCCACCTCCCAGTACCTCCCATTGATTTTTTCAGGGAAGGGGAAGGTATCCTTGCATTCCGGAAGAGTGACAATCCAGGGTTTGCTGAAATTCCTAAGGTCATCTGTTTCCCTGAAGACCGTTACTATGCCATGGGTTGAGGAGGGAGCCACACTGGACACCACATATTCCTTTTCTCCATACTTATTTCCTTCAGGGTCTATTCTTTTAGGAGTTTTTCCTTCCATCCGGACAATCTTGGGGTCTTCCAGCCCGTATTCCTCGTGCATTGTAAGGGATGAAGCAGGGATTGCAAGCCCTTCCTCTATCTTTTCTATACTCCTTCCGTCAGGGCTCCAAGCGCGCCTGATAAAAGAGATTGTAGGCAACCTGTAAGTGTCGTCATTAAGGTGTATGCCCCTTTCGTCATCGAGTCTACAATCTCTGCGAAGCGTGAATTCATCCACAGCGACCTTGGGTTTGTCCCCATCTAATTTTATTCTCCCATCCTCAAACTCAAACCTGGGGGAACAATAGATTGGTTGGTAACGAGAGCCTTTCTCGACCCTACTCCTGGGAGCCTCAGGGACCCTCAAAAAAAGAACATACCCCCCGTCTACCCCACATGCCCCGGGGTTGAATGCGCCCATGACCTCGAAATCCGGTATAATTGATTTCATCTCCTTGATATCGTTCCGATCCAGCATTTTGGTGTATCTTAACCTGCGTCTCCGCATATGGATTACATCCTTAAGATATATTGGGGGTTAAATCTTTTATTGCTTACTATGGGATTTCCCACCTCTCCCTCCTGTGGAGGGCCCAATAAATTTATAAACCCTGATGGCAAGAAAGGATTATGAACAGGCGGAATTTGCTTGTAGCGGTTGTGATTGCGGCCCTGGTAGCTGTTGTAGCCATATCAGGGTTCACAGAGACAGGGCAGGTCATGTCAGGCGAATCCCAGAGCGGGGTTTCCACTGTGGATACCGCAGAAGGGGCTGAAACCGGGGAAACCCTGGAAGAGGATACAGGCCTGGATATTGTGGAAGATACGGAAGTGTGAACCCAAAGATAAAAACAGGGCCAGTGTTATATTATCCCGAAATAAGGCTGTATTCAATCCCAACAGATGGAATAACTAGGGTAAGTTTATAAAGCCCCGATTGTCTATATCATAAAATAGCATAGAGGTTATTGAGGCCTTTGTGCTGTTATATAAGGAAGGATAGATATGAGCGATTTCGATAGAGGCAATCGAGGCGGCGGTTCCCGAAGGGATTTCGGTCCCAAGGAAATGCACAAAGCAACATGCGCTGAGTGTGGAAAAGAATGCGAAGTTCCGTTCAAACCCACAGAAGGCAGGCCGGTTTATTGCAGGGAATGCTTTGCAAAGAGGAAGAGATATTAATTCTTTGAACATAAAGAATTGAGGAGAATCCAGGTTTTTGTTTTTATTCATTTTTTTAGCTTTAAATTTATTTTTAAACCCTAAATCAAAAAATTAATATTGATTTTTATGCCCAGGAAGAAAGTCCGGAAAAGAAGGGTGTCTAAGCCCAGGAGAAAGGCCACTAGAAGGAGGAAAATCCCTAAGGTGGCCACCCATGAGGAAAGGGTGGAGCATTTCGCAGAGGAGATGGGAAGGCTCGGGGAAAGGGCCGCAAGCAGGGCCAGGCAGGGCGGGGTCAAGAGGCTCTACAGGTCCGGAAGGGAAAAGATTCTGGGAGGTGTGTGCGGGGGGATTGCAGAGTATTTCAGGGTGGACCCGACCCTAGTCCGGCTCCTCTGGATTCTGTTCAGCCTTGCAGGGGGGGCAGGAGTGCTTCTTTATATAATAGCCTGGATAATAATACCCAGGACTCCCAGGCACATGTGGTGAGATGAACAGGGTCTGCAGGATTTGCCCTCTCAGGAATTCAAGGCTGTGTTTGAGGCTGCTCAAGAGGTTCTGAAGGGGCTAGACAATGGATTCCAGAACCAGGGCAAGGGCCATTCCCAGTATGATGCCTATGCTTACTGCATGGGTGTGGCCGTATTGCTTTGCAACTGGTATGAGCTCGTCAATTGTGAGATAGACCATTATGCCTCCTGTGAAGGCCAGGGCCAGGGGCAGTATGCTTGGTATTGCGGTTAAAAACAGCACGGCTATCATGGCCCCAATCGGTTCGGTCAGGCCTGATAGCAGGGTTATGAGGAATACCTTTCTTTTCTTCACCCCTCCCGCCCTCAGGGGGACAGCAACCGCTATTCCCTCAGGTATATTATGTATTGCTATGGCTAGGGCAAGCATTATTCCGAAGGCAGGCAGGACTGTATAGCCTATTCCTACCACAGCTCCCTCAGGGAAGTTATGGAGCGCTATGCCCAGGGAGACCAGTATGCCCAGCTTTATGAGCCTGAACTTTTTCTTGCTCTCTATCCCGGTCTCCTTGAAGAGGTACTGGTGGGGTATGAGGACGTCAAGGAGCATCATCACAATTGCCCCTGTAATGAATGATACAACGGCTGTGAGGTATGTGCCGAGCTCCAGCGCCCTGAAGAGGAGGCTCATGAAGGCTATGACTATCATGACCCCGCCTGAGAAACCCAGGGCGAAGCCCAGGGCCTTGCTGGAGAATCTCTTTACAGATATGCCAATAAGGCCGCCCAGGGCGGTTGCCAGGCCTGCCAGCAAGCTGAGAAGGAATATGTTTAGCATCTTAATTATTGTGGGGGTGGAATAAAAGCTTAAAGGTTATAATAATGGGGTGGGACGCAGTATGTGGGTATAACACTGTTATACCTAATCGTATAATCCGCCCTTGGCTATGTCAATTACGAAAAGCAGCACTGCTATGAATATTATCATGTTGCCCATCATGTCCGCGGGCTCTGGGAAAGTCTTGGTGATTTCCGAGAGTTTGAGCAAAGCGCCCAGGGCTGCTGCAATCACGGCCCCGCTGGCGACCTTGTGGGGGCCCTTCAGGAGCTTCGCAGCCTTGTCAAAAATATTGGCTATCTTGTCCAGTATGGACTTCTGCTTGGCCATAAACCCCTCCCCTGGTAGATTATTGGCTGGGTTTGCTTAAAAATAAGGCCAGGAATCATGCCTTGATGTTCTTAGTTCAATCCCCAGTCCTCATGGACATGGCCGCCAAAATCATAAAAAATACTATCTCCATTTCTATCAACACCATGGTTTGCGTAAAATGCTGTGTCTTTAACCTCATAACCCAATCCTCTTATTTTTTTCATTCCTTCAATGTATTGGGGCATTGCTTTAGCTCTAGCGGGTCTAATTTTCCTGGTATCCATAACAATAAATGGCCTTCTTCCGTTGCCGCCGGAGAAGTAGCCCCGGAATTTTGGGACATTTAATCCGTTAACCTCAAGGTCTTTTTGAACAATAGACTCCCTCATCAATCTGACTGCATCATTATCATGTTTGCTGTCACTTCCATCATAA
>JAUXAV010000055.1 GCA_030619735.1 Candidatus Aenigmatarchaeota archaeon
AAGAGGGAACCCAGAGTTCCCCCTCTTGTATCATCCCCTCCTGATATTGAGGGGAGATAAACGGA
This sequence comes from Candidatus Aenigmatarchaeota archaeon, assembly GCA_030619735.1. Lineage (GTDB taxonomy): Archaea > Aenigmatarchaeota > Aenigmatarchaeia > QMZP01 > JAUXAV01 > JAUXAV01. Next base: position 66 of record JAUXAV010000055.1, read on the forward strand.
AATCCAGCCTAGGGCGTATGGAAGCCATGCAGTTCATACTCCAGAGATTCGACATAAGGAAGCTCAGGACAGGCTGCAATGCCAGGGGATGCAAAAAGACCCCAACCAGGGAGCTCCTTCTCCTGGAATTCGACCAGAAAAAACCAGCCAGGAAGATAGCCTCCCTCTACCTCTGCGAAAAGCACTGCAAGAAGGAGGCAAATTCCATCCCAAAGGAGTTCAGGAAAGCCGGGGGAAAGCACATAGGGGGCAGGATTTATAACATGCCTCCAGTCATGCACTAAGACTGCCCAGCCAATATTTTTATAAGGTTTAGTTCTAATTAGATAGTATGAAAGAATATAATTTTCCCCATGCAGACGCAGCGCTTGCTTTTTTAGAAATCCAGGGGCTTTGTTTATTTTGTACTCATAATATAGTGCCAGTCAATCTAGAAGGCTATCCAACATATCCTGGCTCCGATTCTCCCCGGACTATTGCCCGTTTATATTCTGATAAATTAAATTTTAATGTTGACACACAAGGCATGAAGGCCCCAGCTCTTTCTATTCTCAAAAAATATCAAAGGAAGCTTAAAAGAGCTCTAAAAAAAGAAGGAATACCATCTATTAATATTTAAGAGTCCTAGCTGCCCCTTAAAGAAAGATTTATAATATAAATACATAACCATTATTAATTACATCACCGGACCGGGGCGGTAGCCAAATAATCGGGCCGCAAGCTCAGTCCGGGAGAGCACATGAGGAATTGGAGAATTCCTGTGAAGCTGAAGACCATGGAGTCGAGGGTTCAAACGCACTGCTCATTGCGCTCGCAGGCGCTTTCAGTAGCGCTGAAAATCCCTCCCGCCCCATATGCCCAGAAAAGCCACAAAGAAAAAGCAAGAGAAAGCAGGCAAAATCCCAGAGGCAAGACTCCTTGTCAACAAGGCACTGGTTTCAAAGGGCTTTGAAGAACTCCTGGAAAAATCCTACGGCAAGGAAATTTCAGGCAGGCTGGAGCTTGCCTTTACAGAAGCCCTCTACCTCCTGGAAAAGGGCAAGATTAAACTGAAAAAGGACAGGAGGCTTGTAAAATTCGACCAGCTCCTGGAGCTTGCCCTGAAAAAGGACAAGAGGATTCATGAGAAATACACAGTCTATAAGGACCTCAGGGACAGGGGCCTGGTAGTGAAAACGGGCTTCAAGTTCGGCTGCGACTTCAGGGTCTACCAGAGAGGTGTTGGCGTGAAAAAGGGCCCAAAGGGCCATGGCGAGCACACAAAATGGATTGTCTTTACAATTCCCGAGGACTACACATGCTCCTTTGCAGAGCTTTCCAGGGCAGTAAGGCTTGCCCACTCCATAAGGGCCAGGATGCTCTGGGCAATATTGGACAATGAGTCAGGGGTAACCTACCTGGAGGTAGTCAGGACAAAGCCATAAAAAGGCTTTAAACCCTTATGATATAGGATAGATTCGTATGGGACGCATTAAAAGCATCGCAATAAAGAGGCTGGGAGAAGAGCTGATAAAGGAGCACGGAGGCAAGTTCTCCACGGACTTTGAGAAGAACAAAAAGGTTTTGGGTGAGGTCAAACCCATAAAATCCAAGAGGACCAGGAACATACTGGCAGGCTACATCACGAAGAAGATGCAACAGATTAAAAGCTCCGGAATCTAAATACTATTTATGAACCTTCTGGACATTGCCGAGCCAGCCCTGGTTTTAAAGCCAGGGGAAAGGGTCTCCAAGGCAATATCAAAAATGACCAGGCTCAGGAAGCCCGAGGCCCTGGTAGTAAGAGAGGGGAAGCTCCTCGGCATCCTGGCAGCCAGGGACCTGGCAAAGAGGAAGATAAACAATCCTGACCAGGTCGGGATTTCAAAATTCATCAGGAGCATAAACCCTGCCCTTCCGGATACCCCTATAAGGGAGGCAATAAGCTCCATACTTGTGAATGACTACCCGGCCCTCCCCCTCCAGAAGGGCAGCAAATTCTTTGTCCTGACAAAGCTGGGAATCCTGAATGCCATCAGGTCTGACCCCGCCTTTAAGGGCATATTTGTGAGGGATATAATGCGCTTCCCCTATTCCATCTCCTCCTCAGACACCATAGCAACCGCAGTATCCGTATTAAGGGAGACCGGGGTCTCCAGGCTCCTGGTCCTGAATGAGAAGAATGGCCTTGAGGGCCTCCTGGAGGCGCTGGACCTCCTGAACTCGGACATATCAATCAGGAGGTCAAAGCTGGGTGAAAAGGCAGGGGAGACAAAGAAGCTCAGGGCGGCAACAACCCTTTCCCTTATCCAGAAGAACGTCCCCAAGGCCTCACCGGACACCCCCATAAGACAGGTAATAAAATCCATGGCTGAAAAGAAAATCCCCACAACCATAATCGAAAAGGGGGGCAGAGTGGCAGGAATAGTCACCCCCAAGCTCATCCTGAAGCTCCTGGGGAAGCCCGTCCAGGGAATCTATGTCAGGGTCTCAGGCCTCCAGAGGGAGGACACCTTCATAAAACAGGTAGTGGACGAGGAAATCAGGCACGAAATCCAGAAGCTGGCCAGGTTCTTCCCCATAGACCACATGGTAATGCATGTGGACCGCTACCACCAGACCGGCAGGAGAGTCAAATACTCTGTAAGGGCAAGCCTTATAACAGAAAGGGGAATGTTCTTTGCCAGGGAGCATGACTGGGACATAACCAAGGCAGTCAGGGGAATCCTGCAAAAGCTTGAAAGAGAAATAATAAAGAAGAAGGAAAAAGCAGAGGTATACAGGAGGGGGGCCTAACCCTTTATCACCTTTCCCAGTTTTCCTAGTTTCTCCCCATTCAAGAACTTCTTCAAGACCTCAGGTAAATCTTTTATTTTAATTCTTATCTGCTTCATGCTGTCCCTGTCCCTCAGGGTCACATCCTCTTTCTTAAGGGAGTCATAATCTATGGTAATTCCGGCTGCGACTCCAATTTCATCAACACGCCTATAGCGCCTACCTATACTGCCTGACTCATCATAAAATACATTGAATCCATTCTCTTCCAATAGTTTCTGGATTTCCCTGGCCTTTCCCGGAAGTTTGTCCTTATTTACCAGAGGGAAAACCCCGGCATCAAACGGGGAAACCAGCCTTGGGAACCTCAAGACCGTGCGGTCTTTCTCCTTTGCAAAAGCCAGCTCAAGCAGGGCATATACATTCCTGTCCACTCCCATGCTCACTTCCAAGACATGGGGCGTTAGGGATTTACCCTCAACATTGATTACCATGCTCGTACCGGAAACCTCCTGATGCCCATCCAAGTCGTGCGAGGTCCTGTAATGGAGCCCCGCGACTTCCTTAAATCCGCCCAAGCTCTCCAGGTTTAATTCCATATCAAAATGATACTTGTTATAAAAGGCCTTTTCCTCTTTGCTTAATTCCCTAAACCTGAATTTCTCCCTCGGAAGTTTCAATATGTCCAGATAGAATTTCTGGACCATTGCCATATAATAGACATAGAATTTGGGGAGTTTCAGCCTCCTAACAGCATCCCCGCATGCAATCTCCTCAATTTTATTATTTTTCTTATTTTTGACAGGAAAAACCCTTAGCTTATACTTGGCAATAGAATTGAATTTAGGATGCTCATTAATCTTGGCATGGTCAAAAAATATCTGCAATTCGGCCTGATTGAATTCCCTCATCCTTATCAGAACATTCCTTGGTGAAATCTCATTCCTGAATGCCTTCCCCACAATGGCCAGGCCAAATGGGAGTTTCCTCCTCAGCGCCTCAAACTCCAGCTTGAAATTCATATAAGCCCCCTGTGCGGTTTCAGGCAAAAGATATGCTTTTCTAGCTTCAGCCCCTGTCCCCACATCCAGAGGGAACATCATATTCAGTTCCCCAACCTCTTCCAGGGAACCCCCGCACTTAGGGCATTTAATATTATGCTTCTTAATCAGTTTCATCAAATCCTTTGGAGAAAGCCCCTCAAAATTCTCCTTCAATTCCTTTTCAATTATATGGTCTGCCCTTTCACTATTCCTGCACTTTTTGCATTTCACAATAGGGTCTACGAACGAAATAAGATGCCCACTCGCCTTGAACACGTTTTCAGGCATGATGCTGCAAGTTTCTATCTCATAAAAATTGTCATCCAAACCAAGAAAGAATTTCCTCCAGAGGTTCTCCCATTTCCTCTTCAGGAGGGTTCCCAGATGGGCATAATCATAGAACCCTGACATTGCCCCATGAATCTGGGCGCTCTGCCAAAAGAACCCCCTCCTCTTCGCAATCTCCTCCAGCTCGCTCTCTTTCATAGCAACCCTTTCCTTACACTCCATCCAAAGGTCTGCACCCCAAAGACAATAACACCCATTAATTATTGTTTTCTTGTATTATAATTTATCCCCAACCGTCCCTATAACCCTGCCCCACCTGTTGGCAAACCGGTTCCCGTAGTTGAGCTTGAGCATCTTCTTATTGGCAGAGAGCCCTATCCCCTTCCTCAGGAGCCTGCTCGATTTCAGCATCAGGGGCGAAAGAAGCCAGACCAGGGAGAACAGGAACTCCCCGCCCAGGACCCTGCCCGGCCTGAGCCCCGCCCTCTCCATCCTGCGCAGCAGCTCCTTCTTACTGTAGGGATGCTCATTCTCATATATCCAGGTGCCTGCCTTCTCAGCAACAGCCTTCCCTATCCTGTACGGAGGGCACTTCCTGTGGGGAACTATTATCAGGACCTTCCCCCCCTTTTTAACTGCCCTGGCATGTATATCCAAAATCTCCTGCCTCTCCCTACCAAGGAAATGCTCCACCAGGCCCTCGGAATGCACCAAATCAAACTCCCCCCCAAAATCAGAATCAAACACGGACCTGCACACTAGCCTTCCCTTCAACTCCAGCCCCTCCAGGTTCTTTTTTACTATGTCCAGGGCTTTTTCAGAGTTGTCCAGAAAGGTAACCCTGGCCCCCCTCAGGGCCATCAGGATGGAATTAATTCCTGTCCCGCACCCGAACTCCAGGACCCTCTTCCCCCTGAAATCATACCCCTTCAGGAGCATCTCATAGAACTTCCAGACATAGGGCTCCCTCTCCTTCTGGAAATCAATCCTTTCAACGCCCTCCCATATCTGCTCCCACACTACCAGTCACCCCTGTTCCTCTTCTGAAGCGCCTTATAATCCTCTTCCAGGACTTCCTTATAAAGGCTCTTTATCTTCCTGCCAATGCTTTCCAGGGAATGTTTTCTGACCAAATCCAGGCTCTTCCTCCCCATCTGCCTCCTCAGGTTCTCATCCCCCATAAGCTCCTCCATACTCCCGGCCAGCTCCAGTGCATTCCCTGGCGCAAAGAGGAACCCATTTCCCCCGTTCTTGATAAGCTCCGGGATGGCCCCTGCGTTCGCCCCTATTACAGGACTTCCTGATGCCATTGCCTCAAGCAGGACAATGCCCTGTGTCTCCACACAGGAGGCGGTGGCAAAGAAATCCGCTGAGGCATAGTATTTGGGCAGGTCCCTGTCCTCCACAAACCCTGCAAACACTATATTCCGGATTCCCTCCCTCTTCACCAGGTCCTTTATTGCCTTAAGATAGGGCCCCCTGCCCACTATCACTAATTTGAACCTGACGCCCCTTCTCTGGAGAATCTTGGCGGCCCTTACCAGCTCCAGAATCCCCTTCTCCCTTGTCATCCTTCCCACATGCAGGATAAGGCCCTCGCCATTGGGGCAGAACTTATCCCTTATCCACCTCCTGCTGTTCCCGGGATTGTATCTCCTTGTGTCAATCCCGTTGCTCACAACCTCTATCCTTTTCCTGCACCCCGCCCCTATCAATTCCCTCCTTGTCGTTTCAGAGGGAACGGTCACTATATGGCAGAAATTATAGAACCACCTTGCATACCTCCTTGCAACCCTGTAAAAGAAACCCCTTGCCCCGGGGGCCCTCCCCCATACCGGGATATAATGCACATAGTCCTGTATGGGCGTATCCAGGGTCCCTATTATGGGTATACGGAACTTCTTTGAGAGCCTCTTGGCCACCAGCCCTATGGGAAGCGGGGTCTTGGTATGGACCATATCCAGGTGAAGCTTCTCAATATCTATCCAGGAGCCTATGGTGGGTATGCACACCCTGAACTCAGGATAGGGTGCGAATCTTATCCCCCTGAGCCTGTATATATTATAGCCTCCAGCCCTTCCGGGACCAGAGTCCCTGAAACCCCTGCCTGGTGTAAATATCACCATCCTGTTCCCGTCCTTCCTGAGACCCTTCTCTATATTGCATATTGAGGTCACAACCCCGTTCCTCTGCGGAAGGAAGGTATCCGTGAACATCCCTATTCTCATACTTTCACCCAAAACGTCATTAAGAGGCAAAATTTATATTTAAGGCCTAACCTATTATATATGTATGTTATTGGTAATAACGCTTTTAATCATTACAACACTGGTATTTTTCCTGCTTTCCAACAGGTTTGAGAACTCCATAAAGTATAAGCCGCTCAGCCTCAGTTCCAGCCCCCTGATATCCATCCTGATACCCGCATACAGGTCCAGCAAAACAATAGCCAACACCCTGCGCTCAATAAAGAATTCCGACTACCCCAAAAAGGAGATAATACTGGTAAACGACTCCCCAGGGGATGGGACAGCGGATATTGCCAGGCGCTACGGTGCAAGGGTCATTGAAAACAAGATGAGGACGGGTAAGGGCCCTGCCCTGAACCTTGCAGCAAGGCACGCTAAGGGAGAATTCCTTTTGGTTCTGGACTCTGACACCTGCTTGGAGCCCGCAACCCTTACCAAATTAATGGCAAGCCACCAGGGATATGAATCCAGGGGTGAAAAAGTGGGGATAGTCGCGCCCAAGTACAAGGCCAGGAACAGAAGCAACATATTCTCCAGGTTCTCTGACATAGAGCAGAACATGCACCAGTCCATTCTGAAGGTCCAGATGAATTTCAAGTCCATCCTTTCCATAAGGGGCTGCTGCTTACTTGTGAAAAGAACCGCCTTCCGGGATGCAGGAGGCTTCAGCCGGACCATACTGGAGGACGGGGACTTCACAGCCAAGATGATAAAGTCAGGCTACAGGATAAAATACGAGCCCAGGGCCCTTGTAAAGACCAGGGAGCCTACCAGCCTCAGAGGCCTCATGAAGGCAAAGATGAGATACGGCAGGGGGATGCTCTACTGCTTATTCAGGCACAAGAGACCATACATAGCATCCATACAGTCAGCCGTATGCTTCTACCCTGCCCTTATAATGATAATGGCATTCCTGGC
>JAUXAV010000129.1 GCA_030619735.1 Candidatus Aenigmatarchaeota archaeon
AGTTCAATGAGGTGCAACCGCAGCTTTGCCAGGTATTCGGCTCCGGGCATGCCCATATCCTGGATAGCAGTCGCCAGGTCAGGGCGGGCTTCGGCAATAAACTCCATAAGCCTGACTAGAGATATCTTCTCAAAGTGTTCGACACTGTCGCTCACCGCGGTAAGGTCCAGTTTCTCCAGTGAAGGGAAACGCCCTTCGCTTACCATAGCTGTGATATCCTTTGGCTCTAGACTCTTGAGATATTTGCGGAGTGCTTCGACTATCTGCTCGTGCATAGTTTCAATGAAAAACTCGAAGGCAAAGCGGCTGCCGAATTTGGCAAGGCTCTTTTTAACTGGCATTATTTCCCCTCTTCTTCTTCAGCCATGTGAGAGAGGGCGGTACCCGCTTTACCGAGTAAGTCCTTGAAACCCGTAGCTATTTCCAGCTTCGTTTTGTGGCTCTCGTCTTCTCTCTTTTGCTGATTCTGAAACTCCATCCATTTCATCATTGGTTCCAGGTTGGCATAGACAGGTTTGCCTTCCTTATCAAGGACTGGTTGGCCATCGCTGCCCATGACCGGGAAAGGAAGCATAGCAGGCATGCCAGAGCCAGAGCCAGGCCCCTGTACCTTTATTACGATTGGTTTGCCGGCTTCTTGCTCCACCAGCTCCTGGTTTTCATTTAAGAAATATGTCTTGGACGGTGCTTGCTCCTTTTTGGTGATAATTATTGGCTGCCCTGCAGGAGCCTCTGTAAGTTTTCCATCCGAATCAAGGAATTGGATAACTTTTTGCTTATCCTCTGGGCCCCGCATTGATTGAGAGATCGCCCTGGCTTCAGAGAGGGTGCATTCGCCATTCTCAGGGTCGTGAATTATCACTGCGGTCGCTGGGTCAACATAAAACTCCTTCGGTCTTTCATCCGTCTGCGGCTTTTTTCCGTCACCAAACCCCGTGACGAGCTTGATTAAGTTGATTGCTTCCTCAAATTGCCCGCCTTTGCCCTTTACCGAGGCTGAAATTAATAGTGCATCCCTGTAGGTATACTCCCCCTCCTCCTCATCGATATCTATCTTGCCGGTTTCAGGATCAACAAGGTAGCGTTTAAGGTTTCGCCCTGCAGTGGCTATTTCTCCCTTTTTGCCACGGAGCTTGGTAATCCTCTCCTCTAGCCTGGCTAACAGTTCCTCTTTTAGCTTTTCATTAATGTCAGACTTGTTGAGATTCTCCAGCATCTCTTGAAAAGAGGGCTCATCACTCTTTCGCTCTTGGTAGAGAGTAACGCCGGCAATGGGCGTGTGTGTATAGCCTATGTTGCCTTTATAGTTAGGTTTCCTTGTCACCATATCTCTCGCCTCCTTAGGTTTTCTCTTCTAGTATAGGTGCTAGTATCAGCTGCTGCTTATAGTCGTACTTGTATCTTGCTGTGATACAGTCCCAAATCCATTCATCAAACGGTTTATCTTTATCCTTCTCCAGACCCGTGGACTTAGCCAGGTTAAAAAGTGTAAAGGCATCCGACGGCAAGGCGATAGTGTATCTGAATATTCCATCAGAAGAGACCTGGGGCTCTGTTGTCTCTTTTTCCTTTGCCTTCCGCCTGGGTTCAGGCTCTGGCTCTGGTTCGATTGCCTCTATCCGAGTTTTTGCCTCTTCAAAGGTTATACCCTCTTTCTCGGCATACTCGCGGATCTTAGCTTCCTGCAGCTCTTCCTCGGTAGGCTCTGGCTCTGGTTCGATTGCCTCTATCCGAGCTTTTGCCTCTTCAAAGGTTATACCCTCTTTCTCGGCATACTCGCGGATCTTAGCTTCCTGTAGCTCTTCCTCGGTAGGCTCTGGCTCGGGTACCGGTTCGGGCACCGGTTCGGGTTCGGGTTGCAGGAGACCCTTTTCCTTGGCCTCAACTATTTTGTGGGCCAATACGTTTCCCGTTTCCTCGTCTACCAGGGCGTAGTTCCTGTCCTTTTTTGACACACCCTTACTAGCATGACCTAGCATGTGCCCCACAATCTGCTTGTAGCCCTTTTCGGTTGGAGGAGCTGAGAATCTGCATCCTTTAACCTTACATTTCCAAAGTGCTTTTGTGCTCATTTCCCCTTCCTTTTCCCCAGTTCATTTTTCCCCGTCCTTTTATGCTACTTCCCTTTTTGTAATTTGTCAATTCCCTCTACCCGCTAGACCCCCCAGGGCTGATTTGACTAATGCGGTAAAAGTGCTAGAATAGGAATTATGGACTGGTTAGGCTTCATCGGAAATCTTGCAGCCCGTGTGCCCTTTGAGAAGATTCTCATTCCACCAAGGGACAACACGAAGGAGCTGGAGAAGTTTGTAGCCTCTCTGCCAAGCGTTGAGCCGCGAAAAGAGGGGGCTTCAGTGGCAAAGTCAACGCCTACTATTCGGGAGCCGGCGCAGGCGCCTAAAACGGTGGCCATAGCCTGCGTTCCCTGTGCCCTGGGACACTTCAGCACCAGTGCCGGCTTGCTTAACGAAATAGCAAGGTTCAAGAAAGATGGCATAACCAGTGATGAAGTACTGGATAGGGTTGCTAAAGTCCAGGCAGAGCAAAATGCCCTGGAGAGGGTTGACCTGACTCCGGAGAATATACAGGCTTTGCCTCCCTGGGAAAAAGAGCTGGCAGAAGATTCTCTTAGCCAAAGCCGGAGCTTAAGACACTCCCTCGAGAGCTTCACCAATATTGAGCAGCTCAATCAGGCTGCCGCTGATACCTCATCCTTCTATAAGGATCTCAACAGGAAGTGGTTCAAGGGGCGCTTCGCACACCTCGGTTCGGAGAAAGCGCAAAGAATAGCCGATGAGGTAGGCCAGCTCAGCGCTGAGGAGAAAGAGAGGATTATGAAGAGAGCCGGGGAGTTAATCGAGGGGGCTTGATATGACAACAGCAAATCCCGCTATAGAAGAGGGCTTAGCCCAAGAAATTGCTAAATTTCTCATGGCAAAGAGGCAGCCTATAATTAAATCCGCTGAGCTTGAGGGTATTTTCAAAGAACTAGGTTATGGAGAAAAGGAGCTCAGAGATTTTACTTCATATATCGAGACTCAAGGAGGCGAGGACTTCTTTCGCAAGTCAATAAGGCTTGAACTATGGAAGGCAGGATATAGTCCAAAGGAGTGAAGCTATGGACAGTACAGCCGAAATTATAACTGAGGCAGCCGTTAAGGAATTTCCAGGGCTAAGTAACCCCAGCAAGTTATCCGATGAAGATGTAAACCACATTGCTGAGGCCGTGGTAGAGAAAGCTATGCAGGACGTGGAGACTGATGCCTTGATGCTCCATTCA
>JAUXAV010000018.1 GCA_030619735.1 Candidatus Aenigmatarchaeota archaeon
AAGCCGGATTATGTCAGCTCAGAGCAGGAAGAGGACATATATTCTGACAGGATAACAAAGGAAGACAGGCCCATAATCAATATAGAGAAGGTCCTGGAGGAGCAGCCTGCTGAGATTCTCACCCAGATAAAAAGGGTGACCCATCCGAGGCTGAAGGAATGGAAGGGAGCGAAAAGCCTTAACCGGAAGCCCCCGGAGGTCTTCGGCACGCTCTTTGACAGGCTCAGGTTCCTGGAAAACAGGGCGGATGAGCTGGAATCCATGATGGAGGAAAGGACAGGGCTCCATAATGATGTTATCAAGGAAATCAACAAGGACATAGAAGACAAGGAAAAGACGGTTTCCTGGCTCTCTGACGTGGAAGAGAAGAGGAACTTCAAGCTTGACATCTCCATCCTGAGAAGGGACAAAAGATTCGAGCTCCTGCAGTTCTGGAGGGACACAATGGAGCTGAAGACAGAGATCAGGGAGGTCATGGAGCATATAGAGACAGAAAGGAACATTGTGGACATATTCAAGGGCGTTGAAGGAATAGCAGGGGGCAGTAAAGGGTGATTCCAGATGATAGATATAAAGGAAAGGCTCATTTCTGATGAAATAAAGAGGCTCGCACCTGTTCTGGGAGCGGAAAGGGCAGAGAAGCTCAACAAGGCATATTTACTGGGCGACGAGGAGGTCAGGAAGAGGATTTTTGAACTGGTGGATGTTATAAAGGCAGGGATTTCAAATGACAAGGAGCTCAGCCAGTCCCTGCTTATTGAACCCCCATTAAGGGAGCAGGCGGACTGCGGGGAAATCCGTGTGGGGGATGTGCTTTACGGGAAGAAGAAACTCTATCCCTTCACCCTGGACAGGGAATCCCTTCTCACGCATATAGGGATATTCGGCTCATCCGGGTATGGAAAGACCAACCTTGCATACTCCCTGACCAGGCAGCTCTCTGACAAGGGCATACCGGTCCTTATAATGGACTTCTCCAAGAGGAACTACAGGGACCTGCTCTCCACTGAAATGAAGGAAAGGATAAAGATTTACACAGTGGGAAGGAATGTTTCCCCCTTCAAGTTCAACCCCCTGAAGCCCCCTGAGGGAATCCAGCTCTCGCAATGGATGAAGGAGTTCTCCGCCATATTCGACCATTCCTACTGGCTCCTGGGCGGGGGAAGGCATATCATTCTCAAGGCAATGGATAATGCCTATGCGGAAAACCCCAACCCCAGGCTAAAGGATTTGAAGAGGCAGCTCGCAGAATACCGGAAGGCAAGCATTGGCAGCAGGGAGAGGAACTGGATTTCCACTGCTGAGAGACCTTTGGACTCCCTGGGCTTCAAGGAGGTCGGGGAGATATTCGAATGTGATGAGGGCACAAAGCCCTCTGAGTTCTTTGAAAAGGGAAGGATAACCATACTGGAGCTTGACGGTTTGTCTGATAATGACAAGAACTTCTTCATAGAGATAACCCTGCAATGGCTCAGGGACTGGCTCCTGGTCAGCGGCAAGAGGGAGAAGCTCAGGGGCGTCGTAATCCTGGAGGAGGCCCATCATGTGCTGAACAGGGAGAAGGCGAACAGGCTGGGTTCAGAAACGGTCATAGACCTGGTTTTCAGGGAAATCAGGGAGCTGGGCATGGGCATGGTGTACATAGACCAGCATCCCTCCATGGTCTCATACCCTGCCATCGGTAACACCTCAACCCAGATATACATGAACCTGGGGCTTGACACAAAGCATTCCTCTGACATACATGATGCAAGCAACACATTAGGCCTTGACTACAGGGAGCAGGGCGGCTACCTGAGGAGGCTGCCAGTGGGGCACGGCTTTGTGCTGTGCAGGATGGGCAACTTCAAGGGCCCCTTCCTGACGGGCTTTGAGCTCTTCCCCATAAAGAAGGGCATAGTATCTGACATTGATTTGGCAAGGCACATGGGCATTGAATACAAGCCGGAGGAGGAGAGCCCAACCGGAGTCAAACCAAAACCCGGCAAGCTCCCGCTTGATGAGATAGATGACAACGGCTGGAAGATTATAAAGACCATAGGCGAGGGCAGGGGGGCCTTCACCTCCGAGATTTACAAGAGGATTAGCATGTCCGGGAGCGTGTTCAACAAGGTGATGGAAAAGCTGATAAGCCTGGGGCTTGCCGGAGGGGTGAGGGCAAAGGCAGGCAAGAACCGGATGTTCTATTACCATCTCACGGACCTGGGCTTGGCGGTTTATGAGAAGATGTTCGGGAAGCCAAAGGGCTCTGCCAATATGGACCTTGACGGAATCAGGGAGTTCGTGAAGCTCGCTGGCTGGGAATGGAAGGAGAAAAAGGATTCAGAAGGGGAAACCCTTGTTGAGATGGGCAATAATAAAACCAGCATGAGGATAAACATAGAGGAAAAGCCCGACAGGGAGAGGATAAGGAAGGACCTGGCAAAATCCAGGTATTTTCTGTGCGCCACTAACGAGATAAGGAACATGGTCCTGCAGGAGGCCGCCAAATACAGCAGGAGAAATTCTTCTGGCTACATACTGTTTGTTTCGGTTGCTGAGAAGTTCCAGGAAAAGGGCAAGTTTGACAGGATTGAGTTCGGCTGAGACCCTCCAAAGTTCACTTGTGCATATGGTGTTAGTGAACAATCTTTCTGGCGCCATGGAACATGCCAAAAAATGGGGTGGGAATGGTGGGGACCAGCAAAAGCATAAATACTTTACTGTTAATAATTATAGGGAATAGTATGAACTTTCATGCTCATCTCTTACTAAATAAAAAAAATTTACGGAATTCCTGTAATTTGTTCAGTCTGAACAAATTGCGGTTTAATATATATCCCAAGGGATTCACACAGGCTCGGCTCCGGGGGCACAACACCAAAAATCAAGCATTAAATAATACTGAAGGAAAGGATTATTGAAGCCCTAATGTAGCCCCTTCTGTTTGTTAGTTGTTGCTACCCCGAACAGACCAAAATCAGGCAACTTCGCCTATCTTTTTGTTGTCTTCTGAAGGCCAGTTTCTGTCTTGCTTGGGATATCTTTTGTTTTCAGCCCTTATTTTGTGAAAGTGTAGTTAATCTTTTTAAGAAAAGATTAGGAAAGGAGCAGTAAAATGAAACGGACAAAGGGAAAAGGTAAAGAGAAAGAAACGAAACGTACAACCAAAAGCCCGTCTATTATATTGAATGGGCTACTAATTGCTGCAATAGTTGCTACAGTAGTTGTAGCTGCAGTCACAATGCACAGCTACAAGAAAGGGAGGGCTCCCAAAGAAGGGAGGGCTCCCAAAGAGGACGCGAGAAGAAATCTCAGAGATCTCAGAGATCTCACCCCCCCGAGAACAAAAGACCAGCTTGCTGGAATGGAATGCAAAATGACGAAAGATGGCATAAGAAAGAAGGCCCTGATAGCGCGGAATGGTGTTGTATGCCGGGAGAACCCCCGCGGAGACTTCAATGGCAAGGTGGCAAAGTTCTATGAATCCTACTTTGTGTTTGACTTTTATCCAGATGAAAACAACCCGGAATACTACCAGATTGGCTCTGAGCCAAGGAAGTCATCCATAATAGGATGGGTTTCCGCAGACGATGCAGCCAGCTGGAATACCAGGGTCGGAGTAGGATACATAGGCCATCCATTGCTTGTCTTTGCAGAGCCGAATGACCTGAGGGAATATATAAAGACAGGGAATCCGCAGAAGGCTATTGCAAGGACAAAGCTTGAGACAAAATCCAGGCTGATGCCATGGCCCATTACGGATTTTGAGGACTTTGAGCACGATGGCAAGATATATCAGCTCTATGAGATAAACTTTCTGGGAGAGTTTACAAGGGGCGACTATGTGACAGAGGTTTCTGTTGATATAGCTCCGGAGGACCCTGCCTTGACAGAAGAGCAGAAATCTCTGAGGAAAACCATCCGCATGCTTGACGTTGTTTTCGTAGTTGATACAACAAACTCCATGGAGCCATACATAGAGGCTGTCAAGCAGACCATGAAGGCACTGGTGGTCGGCATAAAGAATCTGCCCGCCAACCCGGATGTGGAATTCAGGATGGTTGAATACAGGGACTATGTTGAGGGTCTTATGTGGAACAAGGATGTTACAAGAGAGCACCCCTCTGGCGGCGGTTTTGCGAGAACCTCTGAATTCCTGAATCTCATTGACCCCGTACATCACGGTAATGTTTCCAGTGTGGACCATCCAGAGGCAGTGTATGAAGGCATGCACGATGGTATAATGCAGACAACATGGAGGGGCAAGCTTTCGCACAGGGTTATTGTGCTCATAGGCGATGACTCCTCGCATCTGTTGTCTGATGACAGCAAGAATCCCAACAACTACACTGGAAAGTATATTCTGAGCCTTGCGAACGAAAGGGTAATAAAGATATTCAGCCTGCTTGCACCCTGCCGGGGAACCGAAGAGCATATAACGCTCCATAAAGAGCAGTTCACAGAGCTTGCAGAGAAAACAGGCGGCGAATGCTACGAGCTGAGTCAGGCCAGCAACATCATCCAGAAGGTTGATGATATTCTAAAATCCGAGGCCCATGTCATCAAGGAGCGTGTAAAGGGCGAAAAAAGATACGCAATTGCTGTCAGGGACCTGGGCAGGATGCCGAAGAGGGAAGATATCATTAGAGAGGTCCCTCTAAGGGAACGCACCCCTGTCCTTGAATACCTTGACTTTATGACTAAAAGAGGGGTCACGCCAGAGATGACAGGTATAGGCATACCCACATTCTCCAAGGGCTGGATAGTCTCTGAGACGGAAGGCATGCCGCTTGTTGAAAGGAAAATCTATATAGCAAAAAAAGAGCTGGGATTCCTTTCAACAGAGCTGGAGATGGTTGCCATGCTTCTTGAAAGTGGTGAAGAGGCAATAGGATTTCAGAGGATTCATGATGATTCAGGGACAATGAGGGCTGAAGGCATGGTCCATTGGCGTTTGAGCGCTGTTCACCAGGAAAGACCAGGATACATGGACACATGGCATAAGGTTATTGGAGTCCCTGGCAACGGCATGTTCAAGATGACCAAAGAAGAGCTGATACACCTGCCGCAGAGCAAAAAGGATGCTTTGAGATACAGGCTGACAAGGGAATTCAGGCCCGATATATTAAACGACCTGAACAATGACTCCATATTCCCGTTCTACGGCACTGGGATTAAATTCGGATGGGTGCCTGAAGACCATATTCCGTAATAACAGGGGGCTGTGCTAACCAATGCGCAGCCCTCACAACATTATTGGTAAAAAGGAGACTTGCTATGTTTAGGGCAAATTTACGGCAAATCAAACAAAATCAAACAAAAAAATCTCCCGGGCCAAGGGAGCCCATACGCTTGCTCTTCAGACTGAGTAATGTAAGCAAGGGCTATTCCTATGGCAAGAAGGGCAGAATAAAAGTATTGGAAGGATTAAACCTTTGCATAATCAAAGGTCCTATTACAGGAATAGTTGGCGTCAGTGGCTGCGGTAAGACCACACTTCTGCATATCCTGGGAGCAACAGACAAGCCAGACAGTGGTGAGGTTATATGCGAGGGAATGCGTTTGCAATACGACGATAAAATGCAGATGGAAAGATTTAGGATGAATGTCGTGGCCCGGATTTTCCAGGATTTGAACCTTGCGTCGCACCTTAATGTCATAAGAAATGTCATGTTTCCCCTGGATGTTCGTGGCGAATCCAAAACCAGGGCAAGGATCAAGGCACTGCAAAGCCTTGCCAGTGTAGGACTCCTGGGTAATGGATCCCATAACAAAAGCAAGAGCAGGATATATAACCTGAGCGGGGGCGAGCGCCAGAGGGTGGCAATAGCAAAGGCACTTGCATCCGGTGCAAAGGTGATACTCGCTGACGAGCCCACAGGAAACCTTGATTCTTACAACACCATAAAGATAATGGACCTGCTCAGGGATATCAACAGGGAGAAGGGGGTAAGCGTGGTTTTCATCAGCCATGACACGAGAATTGCAAAGGACTACGGCCAATTCATCATTGACCTGGAGCATGTGAAGGAAAATCCTCCAAAAACCGTGTTCTATGGCGTGCCGGCAGAGAGGTATGAAACAGCTGAAAAATTTCGCGTCCACTAAGCCGGACTGGCCACGAAAGGAGGTCTCAAAATGAATAACATACGCAATACAATACATCAGGAAAGGGAAAGGCCCGAGTCTCCAGGCAGGCCGAGATCCGGATGGATATTCTCCTATGTCTGGTCTGAGCTGTTTTCATCCGGGAGATGGCCCTATTCCCTGTTGTGCATGTGCACCATAGCATTGGCGATTACCTATATCTTGCTTGCCGGATACTATGCCACAATCACCCATTTGCACAACAAGAAGACGGTCGAGAGCATGGGAACCAAGATTATAGTCAACTGCCCGGATATAAGAAACCCCTCACTGATGTTTACCGATGAGAAGATTGAGGAGGAGTTCAGAAAAGACACCAGGATTGTGAGTCCCTACCCGAGAATCGAGCTTGGCATAAAGCTTAGCATTGCTCAGGAAGAGCCTGTAGTGGTCTATGCAGAGGGTTGCATACCGGATTCCCCTGTGACATATGAGAGGAACATGTATTCTGGAAGGGGTCTAAGCTCCCTGAAGGCAAGGGAGACTGTGCTAAGCGAGGCTCTTTACAGAAAGCTCTTTGGTCTGGGAAAACCCAGTGGCGAGGAAACGGTCAAGCTTTCTATTTCCAGGACAGTCAACAGGGTAAAGCAGTACAATAATTTTAGGCTAAGGGTTGTGGGCATTCTCGAGAGGGGTCACTGGAGCAGGGTTTACATGCCGTTCAGGTTTCTTGAGTACCTTGATATGTGGTGCGATAACAGCATAGATAATGTGCCATCTGAAAGCGGTGATGTATCTTCTGTAATGCCTGGGCTTGCCTATAAATCCGGAACACTCTTCGTCCCTGAGAATGTGACAGAGGAAGAATTGGAAGGGGAATGCAGGCACTGGAACATAGAAATCAGGGAAGAGGGCAGGCCGTTTTATGAGGTAATATGCGAAGACGAAAAGGTATGCTTAAGGGTTTCGCATAAAAACGGGAAACTGATTTACGAGCCCGGTATAAGGCAAATCTCTGATTCCCTGAAAGCAAAAACCATTGTGGAGCCTTCGCGTCTGGAACGTTTAGAGCTCTTCTTCGGCAGGTTCACTGATGAGGCAAGGGTTGTGGCTCTCATGCCTGAAGATGAGAGGATATCAGGGATAGGGTTTGGTAGCGGCATGAAACTCTCGGACATCATCGGGAGCGGACACGCCGCAGTTTCAGAGAGTTATGCAAAGCGTCTCAGGTTGAAGGGCAGGAATAAGAGATGCCCAAGCATGCTTTCAAACGGAACATCCCTGGTTTCCAATACCCTTTCCATAAAGGGTACAGTACCAGATAACATCCTTACTGATGAATGGGACATCATGTGCGGTATTGAGGAACTGGCCTTGCTGATGAACAGGCTTAAGGTAGAATACATGTGCCTTGTTTCAACCTCGGACAAGTATATGATTCCTAGACTGCAGAAAAAATACGGGAATGAAAACATGCATGTCTCGTCCAGGGATATCGCTGAGATACTTTACTTCAGGACTATAGAGGAGAAGAAATCCAGACAGTCAACGAAAAGCAGGAAGCTTCTTTCCTTTGAAGAATCAATTAAATACATAGCAAGCCTTGAACCAGGCAACATGGAGAAGATAAACGCAGTCCCAGCGCTACCCGGCTACCAGGAGATATTCGCGGGCAATGTCGGGATGAGATACACTAGCTACACCGTGTGCATGCTTTTCATCCCTGATGATTTTATTTCAGAGATACTTGTAAGGCAAAATATTAGTGTGGTGCCCAAAAAGGCCCGTCCAATGATTGCGGTGATTTCTGCAAAGGACCGCTTGGCAGGGATAGCAGTCAGTAGAGCAGGGATTTGGGCAAAAGAAAAGGGCATCTCACTGGCATGCACTGTTTCTGGCGACCTGACATGCTTTATGCTTCCTGCATCACTGAAGGATAAGATTTGCCCAGATGCTGTGAAGGTGGGGTTCATAGGCGAGGCAAAACCAGCAGGATATACCCACCCTCCTCATTTGCTGAAAAATATAAAAGAATTCCAAAAGACAAAGTTTTCGCACAGGTCATACCTCTTTGCTTTACCGGGAAATAAGGAGGATATCCTGAAGGGAGTCTACTCATTCGAGAAGCCTTCACTCAAGATTGCCGAAGTGCTTCAGCTGCCTGATATCTCGAGAGGAGTGATGTTTGCTGTGGCAAGACCGGAGGAGATAGGCAGGCTTCCTTATGGATGGGCAAGGTATTACGCAAATAACCGTGTGATTGCCGGTCCTGGTTCTCTGAAGAGTGGCCTCCGTCTTGGCAGCGAAACCACCACTGCCATAGAAATGCTGAGGGACGGGGAATTTCCTGAGAGACTGGTGCTGCTCCCCCCTGACAGGATATGCAACAACAGAAACCTGATTGATAAAAGGGATTTGGGCTTCAGTTCAATTGATATAGTATGCGATGCAATTGCCTTCGGATATACCCTCAATTCCCTCAAAGAGATTGACTGGGCCGAAACTGATTTTACCAGCAACATAGAATTCAGAGGGCTCACATGCTACGAATTCACGGATAATGAAAGAAATGACAGCGGGGAAATGAGGAAAGACCTTATAAACATGCTGAAAACCCGCTATCCCACCTTTGTGAATGTCAGTCCAAATATCTCGCTGCATGCCAAGCCTTCACAAGACAATGATTTCCTTAAGAAGTTCGAGGTTTTGGGCAGTTTCCCTGAGGATGTGAGAAGGTTTCAGGTTCAATTTAGGGAGGGGAACTGGCTCAAACCTGACAAGAACGGGATAATACTTCCGGCAGAGGTCTTGGCAGAGTTTGGCGGTCACGAAGAGCTCATAGGCAAGCAACTTGTTCTGAATTTTGAAAAAGAGATAAAGAGGTCTTTTGCTGAACCAGAGCTTAGCATACCCTTCAGGATTGACGGAATTGTTTCAGGCAACAGGGGCTACATCCCCCTCAACCTCGCCAAGCACCTAAGCCTCTGGCAGAGCAACAAGATAAGCTACCTTGAGTCAGGGAACAGGTTTATAGTTCCGGTAGAGATATACAAGATAACGGGCTATTCGCAGTGCAACCTCTTCGTAAAGGATATCAGCATGCTGAAGTCTGTGGTGAATGAGCTGCAGGCCAGGGGCTACACGACCTATGACACACTTGGAAAACAGGAGGAGCTAAGAAGAATTTGGCACGCATTGATATTCATGGTGTTCCTCCTGATGTTCGGCACAACAGTGAACGGCATCACAAACGTGAGCGTTATAACGCTCATGAACAACGAGAAGCACCTGCATGAGATAGGCAACCTGAAGGCATGGGGCGCAGGAAGCGATGTTATAAGGGATATGTTCATCTACCAGAGCCTCATACTGGGTATAGGGGCATATGTTCTGGCTGTTGTCTTCAGCATACTCATTGAGCCAGTTATAAAGCCAACACTCCAGAAGGCGTTCTCCTCAATACCCTTTGAGGGCATGGCGACCTTCCCTATATATAGCTTTAAGATGTGGATGGTTTATGCACTTGCATTCCTTGTTTCTGTTGGCTGCTGCATGCTTTCCCTGGTTATCGCCTACTTAAGGGTAAGAAAGCTTTCGGTTGTTGATATCTTTAGGCATCAGTATTATTAACGTGAAAGGAGATTGTATTAGGAGATTGTATTATGAAAAATGAAAACAATACAGAAAAGGTAAATGCCCCGCCCAAGATAGTAGTAAAGCAGGGGTTTGGTTTCGGGTCCCTGGTGTTCGTGCTGATTCTTGGTCTGCTTGCAGGCAGCGTTCTGACCTGTAAATACAGAGACACCATGGATAGCTTCATAAAGAAGGGGTCTGAAAAAATTGGTGTTTTGTTTGGACAGATACAGGGTAAAAAGGATAATCCGCAGCCAGTGGTAGTGACCAAAAGGGTCAATAAGGCGGAAATAATTGCAGCCCTGAGGACCATTAGAGCATATGTTGGGCCCATCAGAGGGGAAATTGAGATACTGGAGACCGAAAGGAATAGAGAACTCTTGATGCACAACATACTCATAAACCAGGAAGGTAAGTCCGAGGATTTCATAGACTGCAGGAGACTGAAAGACAGGGCAGATAAGATTCAAACGGAGATTGATGCCAGAAAATCCGAGACAGGGGATTACATTAATGTTGAGACAGAGCTTAAACTGGTCCTTGATGAAATGGTTACAGAAGGTTATGAAAGCACCAGAGATCCCCGGGCTTCCGAGGTCCTTGAAAATGCCAAGATGCTTGCCATTAAAGCCGGCTTTGAACAGGAGTTGAAACGGCAGCTGGAACAGGGAAGTATGATACCTGATGAAGAATGGGAAAAAGAGAGCAGAACATTAAGACTGGCTGAAGACTAAGAAAGGAGGTATCCCCAATGAAAAGAAGACACAGAAACATTGCACTACCGGGGTCTTCCAGAAGGAAATGGGCCAGAAGGGGCAGGGCTGTTGGAGATTTTGCAACTTCCCTCCTCTTCTCTGTTTCCGAAGGCATCGTTGATTTCGGAATCTATTGCAGCAAGAGGACAGCTTCAGGCATCTCTGCCATGCGCCGCCGCAAGGCTGCTGCACAAAGCAACGCCAGGGGCAAGGTTTTGAAAGAGGAGCCTATGTTCAGGTCGGTTGACAAGCGCGAGGTAGAGAATGTAACCTTTGATGATGTCGTGGGCCTTGAGAAAGCAAAGAGGCAGATAATGCAGCGTGTGATCCTCCCTCTCAGGCACAGGGATAAAGCAAGGATACTGAAGATTGCAAAGGGCGGGGGCATGCTGCTTATCGGCCCTCCGGGCAATGGCAAGACCATGCTGGCAAAGGCCGTTGCCAATGAGGTCAATGCGGTGTTCTTCCATATAAAGCCCAGCGACATAATAAGGCACAGCATGGGCGTTTCCGCAAACCGTATCTCCGAGCTGTTCAGGATTCTGAGGAGATACAGGCTTGCCGTTCTCTTTATGGACGATGTTGACGGGCTTATCAGGTCCCGTTCCAGCTCTTCTGTGATAATGAACAGTATCATTACGCAGTATCTGGTGGAAACAGACGGTCTTGAGAGCAGTTCTGGTGACAATATCCTGCTCATAATCGCTGCCACGAACAAACCGGAGGTCATTGATGAAGCTACGAAGAGGTATGGCAGATTTGACGAGCAGATATTCATAGGACTGCCTGGCATCAATGCCAGAGAGCTTATACTCAGGAAGAACATGGAGGATGTCCCTGCCTCTGAAGGCATAGACTTCAGGCATTTGGCTGAGAGGGCCAGGCTGTTCTCAGGGGCAGACCTCAAGGGCCTTGTCGACAAAGCCAAGCAGAGGACCTTTGACCGCAGCATCCGGCTTAAGGGCAGGAATACCGTGAGCGCAGTCTCCATGGAAGACTTCGAGGTAGCGCTTGGGAATTTCGGGCCAAGCGTTAGCAGGTCAGAACTGCAAAAGTATGGTGTAAAGTTTGATGATTGTTCGTAAACCTTATTCTGACAAAAGGAGGTGAAATATGAATAGTTTTAGCGAATTACTGCTTATACTGTTACTGTTTACACTTGTGTGGGTTTTCTGGGAGAGCATCTTCATCTACCCCATAAAGCTACTCACTATCCTTTTCCATGAGGCAGGACATGCCCTTGCAGCAGTGGCTACAGGAGGCAAGGTAAAGGCGATAGTGATTAACAAGAGACTGGGAGGTCTCACCCTGCACCAGGGCGGAAACAGATTCCTGATATTGAATGCAGGATACCTCGGCAGCATATTGCTGGGATTCCTGTTCTTCTACCTGACCTATACAAAGGCAGGGGAACATGTGCTTACGCTCACAGGACTATTGATGCTGCTCCTGGCATTGCTATGGGTTAAAACAGCATTTACAATGGGTTTCTGCATATTAACGGGAATGCTGCTCATTGCTGCCGGGGTTTTCCTTACCGGTGCACTTGAGAATTTCATCGCAAGGTTCATAGGCCTGTCCTGCATCCTCTACTCCGTTATCGAAATCAGCAAATACAGGAAGATGCTTGAATATTGCCGAGGCCAATGCGGAACCGATGCGGAGCAGTTGCAGAGCCTGACAGGAGTGCATGCAATGGGATGGGCAATTGCCTGGAGCATACTATCCTTCGGGGTCCTGCTCATGCTTGCGAACCTGATGATAACAGGAAGCCTTTTCCTGATGGAAGGGAGGTGATAAAGTGTGAGCAGGCAAAAATTAGAAAGACTAATGCGGGCGCTCAACAGGCTGGATGATGCGATTATCCATACCCCTGGCAGGGAGTTCAGCAAGAGGAAAAGCGGCAGACCCGTAATTGATGCCCTGAATGCCCTGGACAGATGGGTTTTCTCGTTCATCCGCGGTGGTCCCAGAAGACCTCCCATGAAGAGAACAGGCAACCGGTTTTTGGACTGGCTTAACAGGTGCAAATACAGGTTAGAGCAGCTTTGGGACAAGCTTGACACCAGGGTATTGTATGGTGGAAGAGGCATAAGGACCAAATCAGGGGTCAGGGTAAGAACCAAGGCAGAGAAACGGATAGCAGAGATGCTTGATAAACACCGCATCACCTACAGGTATGAGAAGCCTTTGAGACTCGAAGGTATTAAACTTCATCCAGATTTCTACCTGCCAAGAGAGAATGTTTACATTGAGTTCTGGGGTCTGGTTGATAATGATAAATACTGCTCCATAATGAGAAGAAAGGTTGCACTTTACAGGAAGCACGGGATAAATGTGATTTCCATTTACCCCAGCCATATGCACAACCTTGAGCAGAACCTTGCCAGGCTCTACAAGAAGGCTATGGGAAAGGAGTTCCCAGAAGGGATTAAAGCTTTTAAACCTTCGCAACAAAATTTTAAGTAAGTGAAGTTTCACTCTCATGCTTATTCAATTAGATACGCAAATCATACGTTCAATAGGAGTCAAGGGTAATTTGATTCCTTTAAGGTAAAGTGAAGAGGACTCACGTATTTGTTTCTGTAAATTTTTCCTTAACCGCAAGCTAAGCCAACATCTCTCTGGATTGTCTGGCGTGAGTCTCGGGTAGAAAGGAGGTTAATTTTTCGAAAATCCCCCAGACAGACAAGACAGGATTATTGAGGAAGCTTGCCAGCCTAACACTTTTATGTAGAAAGGAAGGTGTACCGTGAAAACACTGTTTATTATTGTGGTGGCTGCCGTCATACTCTTCCTTATTGGTTGGGCGATTATTCCCAACCTCGGCGTCCACATCAGTGCGAAGAGTCAGAGTGCTGCAGACTGGCTTGATACAAAGGCCTCTCTGGAAGACCTTGTTCGTATAGCCAAGCGGGAAGTTGACAAGTGCCGTGAACAGATTCGCGACTATCATGTAAGGGTCAAAGAGTGCGAGATTAAAGCGAATATTATTGCGGAAGAGCTTGTGGAAGGCAAAGAACGCCTGGTTGGCAAAGAGACTATTCTCCAGAAGATTAACAAGGTCCTCAGCGAGTACCAACAGGGTAACACAATCACGGTTAATGACAAACCCCATACTTGGGAGCAGGTAAACCAGGATGCTCTTATCCGAATCGACAGCTGTAAAGCCCTGAAGACGGAAATAAAAGAGAAGGAAGCCCTTCTCGATGGGCTTGACAGAGAAATAGATGAGGCGAAGAACAAGCTGGCTATTGCTACCACCAAGATTAATGAGTTGCTTGGTAAAACCAGGGAATGGGAAGCCAAGATTGCCGCCAAGCAGTTAGAGGTCCAGATTTCCGAGCTCGTTTCTGCAATCAAGGGCGACCCACTGGCTGAAACAGGGGTTGCAAGGGCAATGAACGCCCTTCAGAGACGCTATCTGGAGCTTGATGCAAGGGTAATCGTTGGTCGTGAAACCGCAGTCGGAGAAATCAGGGGAGA
>JAUXAV010000213.1 GCA_030619735.1 Candidatus Aenigmatarchaeota archaeon
GCTCCCATGACAAAGACCCTCGAACACATCAGCCTTGCCTGGAACCGTCTTTGCAAAAACCGCCAATCCCTGCGCCTGGCCATCGCCGCCGCCAGGCGCGAAAACGTTCCCGTACCCATCATCCAACACGCCGAACATGTCATGGCCACCAGCCACAAGCTCATCGCTGAACTCGACACGATCATGGACTTCCTCAGCCCACCAGCACCGCCAGACCACCCCGACCCTCCCCAGGTCGCGCCATGACCAGGCAGCGAAAGACGCAGCGCATCATCCATGAAGCCTGCAAGGTCCTCCAAGCCTACAACCCCATGACGGTGCGGCAGGTCTACTACCGCCTGGTCGCCATGCACCTCATCGCCAACACGCGCAGCCAGTACAAGGCCGTCTGTCGTGCTCTCGTGGCAGCCAGGCAGGAAGGCTCTATCCCCTGGCACTTCATCGAGGACCGCCTACGCCGACCCCGAAAGGTCCCCATGTGGTACGACGTCGCTCACTACGCCGCTTCTGCCCGAAGGTGGTATCAGCGCAACGTGTGGGCCGACCAGTCCCACCTAGTGGAAGTCTGGCTCGAAAAAGACGCCCTTTCGGGCATCTTTGAGGACATCCTACAGCCCTTCGGCGTCACCCTGAACGTCGGCCGTGGCTACGATGGATGGTCCTCGATCAACCAGGCAGCCCAAAGATACCGAGGCTGGGGCGGCAACGCCACCATCCTCTACTTTGGAGACTTTGACCCATCGGGCCGCGATATGGTCCGATCCCTCATCAAGCGAATCGGCTTTTTCGGGACAAGTCCCAATCTCAAGATCTCCGCCATTCTCCGATCGGACATCGAGGAACACGACTTACCTCCTGATTTCACCAAGTCCACAGACAGCCGCCAGGCCGCTTTCGTGGCCGAACACGGCGACATCTCCGTGGAACTCGATGCCCTACCCATCCAGGTGCTACGTCAGCGCATCCGTGACGCCATCGAGGAACACATGAACCTTGACGCTCTCGCCAAAACCAGAGAACAGGAAGCTCTCGATCGAGCAGCCATCAACGACCTCCTGTCTGGAGCCTGACGACAAACGCGAGGGGGTGCCCCCTGGCCCCCCTCGCCGTCAAAGGAAACAATCGCGCACGACAGCGCGGCAACAAAGTCCCCAGGGAACCACGCCGAGAGGCACACCGCACGCCCGGCGAGCTTGACCGCAGCGGCCACACCACAAGGGACGCCGACTCGTGGCCGAGAATCGCGCGGCAATCAAGCGACAGGGCGAGGGCACCCACCCTCTAGCCAGGGCGTCCCGAACGCAAGACCAACCTACAACGCAGTATTCTATGATACTTTACCCTATACTGTGATGGAATCCCCCCGTCGCCGTCCCCCTATGCTACAAGACTACCCTCAACTGTCGTCGCAACTCGAAATCCCTCTAGGCTGCTTTCGTTGACATAACGCGAGAACAGAACGAGTTATCCCCAGTCTTGCGCTAGTTATCTACAGTCTACGCTAGTCTATCCATACACCACTCCCACGCGAACACATGTTCTGTTCTCTCCACGTGAAACGCTCTGCCCATGCACCGACAAGACAACCCAGCTCGGCCTTCGCCGCCTTCCCCCGAACCCCCTGGCGGCTTCGGCCTCGCTCTCTTCTCTTGCACACGGGATGTCCAGACCCGGGGTTTCGCCCCGCCGGGAGCGGGGCCTATCCCGGGATGCCGCCGTTCGTAAACAACGAGGGGCGGGGTGGGGGGGGGCTAACCCAGAGGCAGCGCGGGAGCTCGCGTCGGGCGGGGCGGGCGCTCGGCGCGAGGACGTCCAGGGCACGCGCGGGGCCCGCAATCGGGGACAAGTCCCACTTTCGAGATCTCGCGGGTCTCGCGCGGCGATCTCCACGCCGGAAGGTCCAGGGCAGGCACGTTCGCGGTCCAGGGGCCTCCGTTCGCGCGGTGATCACCAGGGCGTTTGCGTCCCAGGG
>JAUXAV010000207.1 GCA_030619735.1 Candidatus Aenigmatarchaeota archaeon
GAGTTCATTCTCTCAAAAATATTTTTTAAGGGCTTTTTTAAAACATTGCCATAGCTAATCTGAACCAAAGGACAGGTCATTACATCACCATAGGCAGTGATATGGATTCTCTCTTTCCCTCCTGGGCACCCTCTTCTGCCAGAAAAGTTAAAGGAAGTATCACTCCTCACCTGTCTATTCCTGATAAACTCCTCAAAAACAGCTCTATCTTTTTTGAGCATTTTTTTATCTTTCCTGCATCGCCAATGGCCTACTGAAGAAATAGTATTCAAGAGCAAAAAAACATTTTCTTTTTTAGCAAATTCTAGCAATTTTTTTATATCTTCCTGATTATCATGACATATTACTGTGCTCAAACAAATAGTGAACCCTAATTCTTTAGCATATCTAAAGGCATCCATAGTTTTTTTAAAGGACCCCTTAACTCCTCTTAATTTATCATTCTTTTCTGGCTCCAGGCTTTCAATGCTCAGCTGTAATGTATCAAGCCCGGCTTTCTTCAGCTTAGCCAACTTTTCTTTAGTAACCAGCAAACTATTAGTCACTAGAGAAATTAAAGTCTGCTTGGGCCTCAAATTCTTTATAATGGCGCAAAGCTCATCTATATCTCTCATCAAGGGCTCTCCTCCAGTAAGATTTATATGAATAGCCCCCAACTTAAAGGCTTGCTGCCAAATATCTTTTATTTGTTCTATAGTAAGGACTGATTCATTATTTCTTTTAAGAAGGGCTGCTGAACAATATTCACATTTATAGTGGCAATCATAAGTAACAGCTAAATCTACTGTTCTTAAAACATTTTGTCTTAAAATCAGCTTTCTGAAAAAGTCCTTGGCAATTCTCGGTAAAACCAATGGTTTCTTTTTAATAAATTCTAAATGAACAAAAACACTCTTCCAATTCCAGTTCATTTTAAGTTCTCCTGCATTTTTTGGATAAAATTTTACTATGCGTGTCATATGTTGTGATACTCCTTCAGTAAATTATTTTATTCAAAGGTTATAAACCTTAAATACATCTTCTAATTAGTTACCTATCTGTTTACAAAACACAAATATATGTTTGTGAAAAGAATATACAAACATGAGCAGGGGCAATATAACAAGGGGGCACGGGCTGCTTGAGATTTTCCTGGCAAAAAAGCGCACGAAAAAAGTAAACGGGCTGATACCAGAGAGATTGAGGGGCGGCAGGATTCTTGACATTGGCTGCGGAACCATTCCGTTTTTTCTCATCAATACCGGATTCAGGGAAAAATACGGGATAGACCCCTCGGTCAGGCTGAATTCAGGCAGGGGTATCGTTCTTAAGAGGTTTGATGTGGAAAGGAATGCCAGGCTTCCGTTCAGGGACAATTTTTTTGACGTGGTCACCATGCTGGCTGTTTTTGAGCACATAGAGCCCGGTAGGCTGGCGGGTACCCTGAAGGAAATAAGAAGAGTGCTGAAGCCCGGGGGCAGGTTCATTATGACAACCCCCTGCCCCTGGACAGACAGGCTGCTCAGGCTGATGGCCAGGCTGGGGATGGTCAGCTCCAGGGAAATAGAGGAGCACAAGGGCGCGTATAACAGGGCCTCAATTGCACGCTACCTTAGCAGGGCAGGGTTTGCGCAGGGAAGAATGGGGTTCGGATATTTTGAGCTTTTTCTTAATAACTGGACGTATGCTGACAAATGAGTCTGTGCTCACCCCTTCACGCCGAATGCCCTCCAGCTCCTTTTGTTGATGTCTGTTATCCAGATCTTTTTGAGGCCGGAGTCCCTGAGCCATTCCCTTACCTCCTCCCTGGTATAATAGTTGTTGACCGGGGTTGCAAGGAAGTCAAATGCATCAGCATGCTTCACCCTGAATGGGAACTTGGCATATCCCTTGAATGGGATTTTTTCTGCAAGCCCGGATGTGCTCCTGTGCTTGCTAAGGCAATTATATATATCATTGCATATCTGGTAGAGTCCGGCAGGGAACCAGCAGAGCTTGTAGAGCAGCTTATGGGGCATCCTCTTTGTTATCTGCCTTATGGTGCCCTCATAGA
>JAUXAV010000269.1 GCA_030619735.1 Candidatus Aenigmatarchaeota archaeon
ATCTTTATCCCAAGCCCACATAATCTTCACTGTCCCCGATAACAATGCACGGGGGCTTGGGCGTAGGCAGGCATGGATTTATTCCTGCCTGCCCACAACAAAGTATTTAAGTTTATCCTGTCAATTATCAATTGGATTGTCCCGCTCTGCGGTTGATATTCCAGCCCGCCTTACCATCGAGTGCCTACTCGGTATTCTGGTTCTGGCGGGCTCTATTCTTCTAAAACTATTTAAATATACTAAACCAATTATTATATTCCGAGTAGGCAAGATGGACATCCAAACTCTCCAACAGCATATTGAAAACTTAAATGATTGTTCTACTGCATGGATTATTTTTAAGCGTGTAGATCTAACCCGGGTTGATAAGACCGATTATATCCTTACCCAAAACCATTGCAATAATAGAGACTGCCCTGTGTGTTTAAACCACAGGTTACACCTTGCTAAAGAGCGTCTATCCCCTTACTTCAAAGCCATGAAGTCAGTTAAGCATGTTGTTCTGACCTATGGTAAACACCAGGAGCTCACAGCGACCACAAGGTATGATTGTCACAGGTTATTCAACAACTTCATGCGACAACTGAAGCGTAGAAGCAAGTATTTCGGGGTTGCTGTGTTCGAAGCCAAGAAGGAACCTGACGGCCTGTTTCACCCGCACTATCATGTTGCATTTGCTAACTTCTCCCCACACCATTTGACTGTGACAACACGGTGGGCAAAGACTTTGGGCTTCCACGTAGACACCATGACGAAGTATTCAGCAAAGAAAACCGTTATGCTCAACTACTTCGCAAGGCGTGTTGCTATGGCGGGCATGGGTATGACACCAGAGGAATATGTGACAGGGATTAGAGGGTGTCGTGTGTTCAATGCATTCGGGAAATTCTATTATCTTGAAGTATACGGCCACAACTCGACCAACGAACCTGTGGTTTATGCCTATTTCATGATCATGACCATACCCAAAGATCAGACCGAGACCATACCACCACCAGAATTTAACAACCATGAACTGCTTGAGCAGATCTGGGGGGATTTGTGTTAGCATGAAACATAACCATGTCTGGTTTTTCACACCAGACTCTAATGAGTTTATTTGTGTAATCTGTGGAAAGGTAGAGAAGTGATCATGAACACCACAAAACAACCACGATTTAACTGTATATACCGTTAAGTCACCACACGGTCATCTTGTGGATCCCGCCAGGTCACCACAAAATCATCGTCAAACCTTCCGTAAACCTTCGCCCGAACCTTCCATGGAAAACTGTATCTCAATGCGATATCTTTATCCCAAGCCCACATAATCTTCACTGTCCCCGATAACAATGCACGGGGGCTTGGGCGTAGGCAGGCATGGATTTATTCCTGCCTGCCCACAACAAAGTATTTAAGTTTATCCTGTCAATTATCAATTGGATTGTC
>JAUXAV010000127.1 GCA_030619735.1 Candidatus Aenigmatarchaeota archaeon
GGCGCCGTCATTGCCAAGCGGCCGTCCAAAACCATCCCGCGCACCCTAACCATGCTCGATAACCGCACGCGCCTCCGCACCGCACAACTCGCCTGGACCAACTTCACCCCGGAACAACGACTGACATGGAACGCCGCGGCCAAACTGATCCCCTTCACCAACCGTCTCGGAATCCCCCACGTCCTAACCGGGCAACAACTCTTCCTCAAAACCAATCTTCCCTACGTGTCCGAAACCATCCCGTATTTCACCACGCCCCCGATCCCGTCCGTCACGCCCCCGCCCTACAATCTCACCTTCGCCGTCACCTTGCCCGACCACTACATGATCGACTTCGACTACAGCCTCCCCATCGACTCTTTCATAACCCGTGTCTTTGCCACCCGACCCATGACCAAACGCACAATCACACACTACGACAACTTCCGCCTCATCTGGATTTCCCTCGCCGCCTCGCCCCCCTACAACCTAAAGACCGCGTTCGTCTACTCGCTGGGCGCCCTGGTCCCGGACGAAACCGCAGCCATCAAAATCCAGATCTGGAAACTGACCCACCTCGCAAGTCCCTACGTCACCGCCACCGCCACCGTCGTCTAACCCCGCCCCCGCGCACCACCAGGGTTTCTGGATCCCTTTCACGGTATTCACACCGCCCAGGATCGCCCAGGAGCCACGATCTCCCCTTCACTTGACCCAGGACCCGCTGAAATCGAGCTTTTCCACCACACTCGCACCAGGGCCAGACCCCCGACTCGAGGACTCGACACCCCCCTTTTTGGCAGCAAGCGGACGTAATAAAGATTATCAGACGCCGGCGCCCTTGACTTCTCACACCAAAGTGTGGTAACATTCATACATGCCAGTCCCGACGCCACTTCCCACAACTTTCATGGGAGCCAACCGGGCGCCCTCGGGACTGTCATACCCACTACTCTGGTGGGTGACTCCAGGTCGCACCCTCTTCGGCGCAGAGGGTCCGGGGCGCCGGAGCCCAGTTCCCCAGTCATTCGGCGCCCCGACTATCACTATTCACGCGCAGCGTGCACCTGCACAAACCAGGGACACCTCCAGCGATCGCCAGGCGTGTCCCCCATCTCGAAGCCCCGACCACCACTTTTCGGAGGGCTCGGGCAACTGGTCGCCCACCGGTGTCGAATGCCGGCGCCTTCGGGCATTGGGGTTCGAATCCTCAGCCCTCCGCCACCACCCCCAGCCTGAAACCAGGGACACCACCTTCAGCCGGTCCCTGGACCCCAACTCTGCTACGCACACTGCACATCCACAAACCAGGGACACTACCCAAACCGCCTGTACCCATCCAACAACCAAAGGAGCCCAAGAATGAAAAGTAAATCCACACACCCCATCCCATTCAATGTCATGTTGTCCGACTTCGAGGACAAGTGGTTGAAGGAACTCTCAGCCGACCGCGGCCTCAGTTGCGCAGCAATCGTGCGCGAAGGCATCCGAGGCCAATACGCAATGACCATCCAAGGCAAACCATGCTGCGCCACCGGCCAGCGTTGCTACGTCCCCCAAATGCACCCGCCCGACCACACACCAGCAAACCAAGTGCACCCACCCGAGCCGACCAAAACGAATGTCTGACCCCGCAAAAGACATCGGCACATTCGGGCTCTCCCTAGTCCTACTCACCAAGCTAATCGCCTGCACCCAGGGGTTCTTGAACGACCTTCGGCGCAGCAACATGCCACTACCACAACACCCTCAATGCCGCGAACACATCCGCGAACTGCACAAGATCCTAACTGCGGCCGCGAAATTCGTCGCGTCCGAACCAAGACTGGGAGACTGACCATCATGTGTATCAACAACGGCTTGCAAACCGACCTCCGCAACTTCCTTTCCGCCGTCAAAACCGAACTCGAGCTGGCCACAGAACGTTCGCTCACCGACTCTCGCGCCGCCACAGACCGCGCACTCAAGACGGCCCGCGACCAGGCCGCCACCGACGTCGAGACCTTCTCTGCCAAGATTGCCGACCTTGCAACCAACACCGCCGCCAAAACCACCAAGGCCGAAGAAGAATGCAAACACCAACGCGAACTCTCCCTCAAACACGCCGCCTCCGAACGCGGCTACCTCGAGGCCCGGGTCAACACCCGCATCTCAAAGGCAAAACAACAATTCCAGGACCAACGCGAACTCTGCCAAAAACACCACTACGACCAGCTCGAGACCCACGACGCCCGCATCGACGCCGACATTCACCACCTGTCCGAACGCGTCCACCGCGCCGAGTCTTTACCCCCAATCTCCGACGCCCAGGACATCCTCGAACAGGCCGCCGACGTCAAGAACACATGCGAACAAAGCCGCGAAGCGTTCCAAGAACGATACAACCGACTCGAGGCCCGCGTCGGCGCCGACATTCACGCTCTATCCCAACGCGTCCACACCGCCGAGTCCTTACCCCCCATTTCCGACGCCCACGACTTCCTCGAACAGGCCGCCCACGTCAAGAACACATGCGACGACAACCGAAAAGCATCCGACCAAGAATTCACCCGACTCTGGACTAGGCTCCAAAACAACATCGGCTCTCTCACAAAGCGAGTCCGCACACTCGAGTCCACCCCGGCACCCTGGAATCTCGCTGCACTCGAAGGCAAGCAAACCGCCCTCGAGCTCCGAACCCAAGCACTCGAGCGCACTGCCAACGCCCACCCGGACACCGACCACGAAGTTTTCGCCAACGACTTTGCCCGCGTCGACGAGCGACTCGACGCACTCGAGTGCGACCTGCCCGACCGCCACCAAGCCGCAATCCTCGAAGCAAAAGAACAACTCCGAGAGGACCTCGTCACCCACCAGGACAGACTCAAACACCAGGCCCACGCCAGCCACCTCGAGCACAACGTCCGCATCCAGAGCCTCGAGCGCCGCGCCGTCCTCCCCGCCGTCGACCCGGCCGACACCGCCGAAGCCGCAATCACCCAACTCATCCTAAAATGGCTTCACGACCAAAACCTCAACTACCTGGCCGACCACCCAACTTGCTTGCCCGGCTTCACCGTCTTCAAGAACCCGGAGCCCAAGCCGCCAACCTGAACCCCGTCCCCTCGCCCGGTCGACGCCATTCTCCTGGTCCAGTGTCCCCCCACTGCCGGCGTCGACCGGGCTCTCAAAATCACTCTCTACAAGAAACGGTCTATACGTATAGAAGCCACGTTTTCCACATTTTACCGACGCATGGGACACTTCAAGACACGCGCCATTCACACGACAGTGACACGACAGTCACACGAGAAACTCCACCCACACCCAAGCCAACGCACACTTCACGCC
>JAUXAV010000341.1 GCA_030619735.1 Candidatus Aenigmatarchaeota archaeon
ATGTGAAGCGGTGTGCTCGGTCTCGGTGACGGTCCGGTGTGACCAAGTTCTCGGCCCAGGGATGGCCTTTGGTTCGCGGTGCCAAACCGCGGCGGAAGGTATCTAGCCTGGCGGGTCCGGGCCGTTGCCGCCTGGCTTTGTTGGTGGGGCTAGGGTTGCAGCTTCAGCGAGAAGGTCAAGAGTGAGCAAGAGAGAGTAAAAGTCCTCGAGGATGGAGTGAGGGAGCTGAGTGTCAAGGTGCTTGGTGACGAGCGTGTGGGCTTTCTGGATGTGGTGAAGGGCTTTGCGGAAGTCAGTCTCTGCGCTCATGGGTTAGTTCCTCGGGTGGCAGGGGTTGGATGGGACCGCTGCGGGCGAGTTCATCTAGAGTGTGGATGAGGTAGTTGAGGTCTTCGAAGGTCTGGGCGTACAAGTAGGGGTCTAGGTGGGGCTTCATGAGTTGTTCGGCTTGGTGGATGCAGTGTTTGGCTTTGCGGAAGGCGGCCTGTGCGGTCATGGGGTCAAGTGGCCTTTGTAGGTTGGTGGTGGCGGTTGCGCGGGCTACGG
Organism: Candidatus Aenigmatarchaeota archaeon; assembly: GCA_030619735.1. GTDB lineage: Archaea > Aenigmatarchaeota > Aenigmatarchaeia > QMZP01 > JAUXAV01 > JAUXAV01. The sequence continues at coordinate 547 of JAUXAV010000341.1, forward strand.
GGTGCCCGCGTAGAAGGGGGATGCGATGATCTCCCACTCTGTAGGGGGGAGGGCGGTGTCGGAGACCCACTCTCCCACTATGATGGAGAAGGGCCAAGTATGGCCGGGCGACAAGGTCCAGCCCGGATGGGTGCGTAGCTGGCCGATGGCGATGATGCGCCCGGTTGAGTCGTACAGGATGGCGGCAAGGTGCAGAGCGTCGAGGGGAACGGATAGATGGTTGCGGACCTGTCCGGTGGCGCGCCAGTACCCAGAGTGCGAGTCTAGGCCGGTGTTCTCTAGTTGGAAGCGGACGACTGGAGTCCAGTCAACGGTAGCGGCGGCAGAGTGGAAGGACAGTAGGGCGCTGACAGGTTGGATAAAAGGGGTGCGTTGGCCGGGCAAGAGAGTGTGGGCGAAAGGTTGGGCGAAGGCGACGGCGATCTGGTGGCCGTAGGCGTCCAGCAGGAGGATTCGGGGGGGTTGGATATTGACGATGTAGGGGGTGTCGTTGATGACCTC
>JAUXAV010000073.1 GCA_030619735.1 Candidatus Aenigmatarchaeota archaeon
TTTGCAGCATGCGCTCCGGCAACAGCGATAAGGGGCAGGCCCCCGGCAATGAGAATCGGCAGGACTATTCCAAAAAGCCCACCATATTTGACATCATCCTTGTTGCGATTGCCCATCCCAAAGTCCACGCCTGCGGCCCCGGCTGTCGCGAAAAATCCGACCACGATGGTTATCATCGCCAGAAAGCCCGTTAAGGGCTTGGCACCCTCGACTGCCTCATACTGGCCCGCACTGCCCACGTTTGTGAAAAACACGATTAGTATCATGATTAGTGGAGCAATCGGCAGAAACATTGCGACCTTGCCCACGTACTGGATGCCCTTTACACCCACAAGGGCCGCACCCAGGCCCCAGACAATTGCAATAATCACAAATGCCAGTGTCCCTGCTGATGAATTGACCCTCATTGCATTGAGGATAAAGGTCGTTGAAACTGCTATGTTCACCGCGAGCCACCCAAACTGAAGCAGTCCCATCAACAGGCCCGGTATCAGAAACCCGCCGATTGTCCCGTACGTTGACGAGCCCACTACATATAGGGGATATCCCGTTTTCATGCCAAGCAGGCCGGGCACAAGATAGAACAGAAAGTAACAAATCAGGGCCGCAACCACAAGGGCCAGGAGGCTAAGGCCCAGCCCTGCCTGTGGGAGGGTGCCATTGGCAATCTCCATGTAAAACACTACCCAGAGGAAAATGCCTGCGTACGCAGGTGCCGTGCTCTTGTACCATGGCGCACGATTCCCCATAGGATTCGGCTTAGCCATTTTCAGATAATCTGGTAAGCTATTCATAATAATTCTCCTTTTATCAAAATCCAAATTCCAATTTTCGGAAGGCTTTCGCCCCCGACACAAAACTTAAAAACAGAGGGGCTGGCTTCCCATAACGGCAGGCCCCAAGTAACCAAACCTCTGCCCCTTAATCTCCCTTAGCTTTCTCAGTTGTTTGCTCCTTTCCAGCAAATGCAGCATTCGCCTTCCTTTTTTCAATTTTGCCAGGTCACTGCTTCAGCGAGCAGTCCCTTGCCTGGCAACGTCCGTTTTTAACATCAACGTTCCTTCCCTTAACCTGGCAGCTAATCCTGCCATCTGTAGTCTGTTTCAACTTTTTCTTGTGTTGACAGCGTTGGGACATATATTTACCTCCTTTTCGAATGTGCCAAAAAGGCTGGCACACACCATTATCGCTTGCTCTCTTGGCTTGCCTGTGTTCTCCATTCAGCCTTTCTTACCATGAAGGGAGGCATTTGAGAGGGCTTTAATTTGCGCCCCTTGGACATCACACAGCTGTTGGTGTTCGGGTACCAGTCCAAATCCTGGTATGAGCCTGTCAGTCTTTCCAGCATAATCCTGTATTTTTTGCCTTTCAGGAGAAATCCCCTAATCCACTTGCTGTAGACAAGCGGCAGACAGGCTGTTAATCGGGCCAGCCATATCCTGCGCCCTAAGGCCTTCAGCTGCGGATTCTTTATGCCTAATTTGCTCACCCCATTAATCCTCTCCCTGGCATCGGATAATCTGCCCATTGCAGAATAAGCAAGGGCAGAGGCTTCCAGGGTTCTGGCATCCCCAGGCCTGAGGTCAAGGGAATGGGTGAAAAACTCTGCAGCATCCTGAAATTCGCCTTTTACAGCGCTGGTAAGGCCCAGGTAGTAATAGGCATCAGCATTGGCACAATCGATGTCAACGGCCCTCAGAAGGCAGTGTACTGCATGGTCCAGCAGGTTGCCAATCGCCAGGAACATGGAGCCCATAGAGACCATCACATCTGCATACTCCGGGCTCAGCTCCAGCTCAGAAACCAGATAAGCCCTTGCCTTTAGCTTTTGGCCTCTCCTTAATGCATACTGGGTCAGCCTATACCCTGGTCCCGGGAGCGTGTTGTCCTTTTGCAGTGCCTGATTAAACAACAGTTCCGCCTGATTATAATTGCCCCTCTTAAAGGCAATCTCACCCAGATAGAACAAGGCAGGCGCGAAGCAGGGCCTGAGCTCAAGCAGATGGATGAACTTCTCTCTGGCCAAGTCAATATCACCGGCCAGGAGCAGGAAGAGGCCGAAATCCAGGATGACCTCAGTGCCGCCCGGGTTTTCATGGAGCTCCTCCAGGAAATGCTTCCTGGCTTGGCCTTTGTCACCTTCGGACCAGCAGGCCTGGGCTATCCTGTAGTTGATTTGCGGATGGCTCGGCTCAAGCTCGGCTGTTCTCAGCCAGCACTTAACAGCTTCCCTGTGTTTGCCACGGGCGAAAAGGGTGTTACCGATATTGTAGAAGCACAGGGGGCAGTCCGGCTTTATCTGCTGGGCAAGAGAGAACATCTGGTCAGCCAAATCATACTTGCCCATTTCTGCATAGACAATTATCCGGTTGCAGTAGCAGGGCTCAAATTTGGGGTCAAGCTTCTGGATTTTCTCGAAGGTATCAATAGCCCTGTCATGTCCGCCCGTGCGGATATAATTAATAGCCAGGGAATTCATTATCTCTAGGTCATTGGGATTCAGCTGCAGGGCGGTTTCATATTCGCTTATAGCCTCATCAAATCTTTCCAGGGAATCCAGAGTAAGGGCCTTGTTAAAGTGCCAGGAGCTGTTATCAGGGCATATCCCAATGGCAGCTTGGATTTCATCCAGTGCCTGGAGGAATTCGCCATCATCGTAAAGCTTCATCGCCCTCCCCGCGCTTGCTTCAGCTACTTTAGTTTTTTGCTCGTTCATGGTATATATCCCCTTTCAATAAAAAATCCTTCTTATCCATATCCCTACGGGAAGGGCCGGCGCACCGGGTTGCAGGGGGAGGGGGGTTCCCTGCATGACCCGGCCGCCAACTTGTTTGTCAGGATTACTTCTCAAAAATCTGGACATCTGCGCATTTCCAACTAAGATACTGGTTACGCTCTAACACTGTCACGGAGGTCAATTGCAAACTTGGCGCGCACCTCTTCCAGCTTTTTTGCCTTCCTCTTAATTTTCCAGACAAGGAAGGTAAGGGGTTGCCTGTCCTTAGCTTTGAATGTTATTATTATTTTTCCAAAGCCCATGAGCCGTTCAAGGAAATCGCTTGTATCCACCTGGCTGTTGTAGTCCTCCCTGCCTATGTGCCTTCCTGTCTCTGTCGGGCCTTCCTGGAGGTTTATGAAGTTGGGTGTTACGGCCATATAATAGAAAAGGCCCCTGAGCCAGGAAAAGAGAATCGTGAGCACGCCTATTATGCCCACAAGAAGATATCCGGTTCCACTGATGGTCATGGCAAGGTGTCTGAAAAGCCTCAGGAAATCCATGACCTTATGGAACAGGTGCAGCCATAATAAGAAAAAGCCCACACCTATCACAGTGATAATCAGTAGCTTGATAGTGATGTCAAATTCCTCTATCAGGAAGTTAGCTAAGACTATGGCAAACCAGATGCCGCCTACAAGTGTAGGAGAGATGGAACCAAAAATCCACCAGTTATTCTCTATTGAAAACATCAGGATTGACGCCAAAAACGAGGCAATGATGGTAGGGACATAGAGTATCTTCGGGCCCCAGTTGAAGATAATCAGATAGTCATGGACATCCGGGTCGTCTTTAAGTGTCCTCTTCAGTCTCAATCTTGTCCTGAGCACCTTCATTTTGCTAAGGATAGGCAAGACTACCACTGCGATAATAATCACGCCCATAGCAATATACGCCCCTATCATCTCATTTGACCCCCAGTCAATGCCCCCCTCAGCCGTCCTCGGGATTATCGGAATCAAAACCTGTCTGCACAGAATCCCGGCAGCCACCAGAAGAACCAGTGCATACAGACTCCAGAATGGAATTTTCACCCTTTTTCGCTTTTTCCTGAGGATAAGCCATACCGGCACCGCACCAAGGGCCATGCCGAGGACCAGGTATTTGGCGATACTCAGCATTTTATCTGATGCCCAGTCAATCCCGCCCATTTTTGCAATCAAAAAGGGGAGGACAAACCAGCCGGTAGCAAACAACGCGGCCAAAAGCAGACAGAAACACAGGAGTGTGGTTATCCTTTTCCTTGTTATTGTTTTCGGGGCTTTCTTTTCTTCTTCTGCGGGTTTTTGCTTTTCAGCGCTCGCTTCTGGCTGTTCAGTGCCTTGTTGTGGTTCTTGATTATCATTTTGCTCGTTCATGATATTTTCTCCTTTCACAAAATCAGCAAACGTTAATGTTTTTGGTTACGGTTTATCGGAAAGTCCCAAACGGGACGAAATCTATATAGTGAAAAACAACAATGCCCGGGGGCGGCACTGGTAAAGAGCGGTCAATCCGCGCCGCCGCCAGGCATCAGGTAAAGCAGAAAGGCCAATGTTGTTACGGTTGGAGTTCATTGGGGTCGAGTTCGTTGGTTTGTGGCAGGTTGGGTTCGGGCTTGGTGGTTTCAGGCCGCTCCATTTCCACGGAGAATTGCAATTGACGCACCGAGCTTATTGTATTTTCCGTTGCTATAAGTGTTTGATACACCATTCCTATAGTAAGCAACAGAAATACAAAGCACACAAAACCCAACCCACAGCTCTTCAGTTTGGCTGCACAGACACCGCTAATAAGGGTGGCAAAAACGACAGTAAGAAATACCACCAAGAATCCGACCAAAATTAAAATTTCACATTCCATTTGTCATTCTCCTTTCACAAAATCAGTAAACAGTTTTGGTTTTTCAGTTAATCACGAAATACAAAAACCCTCCTCCCATAATAGGGTTTTTGCCTTGTTGCCCTATCCATAAACCATATCAATGAGCTTTCTAAATGGTTCAGGAATCTCGAGCTGAGGGAACTCTGTTAAAGGAAACGCCGCATCAACAAGCCCGTTGATTCTTCCGTTCTCTTTACTATCAATCCAAAATTCACCCATTCGCATTTCTTGGTTTCTTTGATCTTGTACAAACTTATCAATTAATCTTTGCCTGAACTTTCTTCTTTCTTTCATACGCTCATTAAATTCAGCACCTACAGAACTACTAATTTTCACCAGAAAGTCCCGGAGAACAGGTTCCAGCCCCTCGAACTTCTCGGCCAACCGAAGTCTATACGCTCTTTCTCTATCCATTGTTTCCAAATCCCTTTGGTGCTGGGCCGCCTTCTCTTCATGTGCCATTCTCTGAAGCTCAACGGCATTTTGCGCCGCTATTTTCTGCACTTCAAGTTCAGCCTGTCTGGTCCTTTGCTTGACCCCTGCAAGACATAATCTTCTTTTTGAAGATATCTTGCCGGCAATATAACCCAGCGCAAGGAGTATCAAACAGATTGCAACGCATATTGCAACCAGAATGTGCAGTTGTTGCTGGGATTCCACAAGCTTTTCCAAAATAGTTTTTAAAGCTTCCATTTTACTAACTCCTTCACAAAATCAGCAAACATTAATTTTTTGTTATGGTTGGGGTTCATTGGAGTCCGAATCGTTATTTAATCGTTATTCCCATGACAACTGCAATTATCATGAGGATTGTAATCAACGAAAATGCAAAGCACAACAGCCAAAGTCCTAAACTTCTCAGTTTGGCTGCAAAGATGCCGCTAATCAGGCTCACAGGCACGAGGATAAGAAATACCAGATGTTCCCTTGTTAAACTGGGAAGAAGAGGTGATACTTCTATTCCGAATGTCTTTCCCGCTATTTTGGTTATTATCGTTTCCATGGCAACCACAAAGCACAGAAACGCAAAGCACAGAAAACCAAGCCCCCAGCTCTTCAGTTTGGCTGCAGAGATACCGGTAATAATGCATGCCAAACAAGTGATAAGAAACGCCACCAAGAATCCGATTAAAATTGGACATTCCATTTTATTTGCCTCC
>JAUXAV010000248.1 GCA_030619735.1 Candidatus Aenigmatarchaeota archaeon
TTGCACGTCTCACTGAATCCTGTACCGTCAAGCTTTGCCCAGTAATTACCGCCTATATATGGTCCTCCAACTATATTTACGCCTGATTGTTTGTTTGTATTCAAACTATTGCTCTCGGCAACAATACCGAAACGAAGGTTGTTCTTTGCATTCTTGAAGTAGTTATTATAGATGATATTGTTCCCGCCTTGGAAGAAAATTCCATCCTTAGAGTTTGAAGTTATTATGTTATCAGTTATGATACTATCATAAACTCTCTTCAAGATCATTCCACCAACGGTGTTAGAACTAACATTGTTATTTGTTATTATATTATTGATTGAATCTCCAGCTTCACTTTGTAGACTTATTCCCCATTCGTTGTCATAACAAATATTATTTTCAATTACAATATTACTTGCCTCGTATACATCAATCCCCCTGGAGAAACTTGAGGTTATTCTGTTGTGGGTGATATTATTGTTGTTACAGCGTTTAAGTCTGATTCCAGTACCAGTATCACTTATTTCATTATTATCAATACTCCCATAAGTCACATTTTCAAAATATATGCCATTCCACCAGTCACTCAGCACCAGATTCTTCACAGTGACATCAACTAAATTACTAGCAGACACACCATAGCCACCTGAAACAAAAGCCAAACCATCAATGGTATGTCCCTGTCCATCAAACACAACATTGCTTGAGTTTATTATTATGCAGGCCATATCACTGCTGTTTATTATATCTGTGATAAGCGTATAGATTCCTGGCGAATTTATAACAGTGCATGAGCTTATTTCTGTTTCAGGCATGTCTCCACTGGCTCCCACAATATAGTCGCTGAAATGGGTGACAACTAAAGTACATTCGTTCTGGACAGTGTCGCAAGTGGCTCCATGGGGTTCCCACTGCTGTGTGGACGTATTGAAGAGGTAGATATCAATAGTGCTTTCGTCTATTCCTGTATCATCGTATTTTATTGTGATTGTTACTGGCTCACTAAATGTTGTTCCTTCAGGGCCAAAAGTGTAAATTAAGCTGACAGCTTCTGTGCCTGTCTGGGTCTGGAAGACAGATATATTTGTATCAGGGGTTTCTGGGTTTCCAGTGATAAAGACTGATGTGTCTGTTGATAATGCACCAGCAGGAATATTAACTTCAGCGTTACCTGAAATGGTAGTTATTGTTCCACCTAATTCATCAATGTTGGTTCCAATAGATTCTATTGTATCACAGGTATCTGTTTCGTCTATTGGACATGCATCGCATACATCCCCACCATCCTGAGAATCCGAATCTGATTGATCCGGGTTATAATTAACAGGACAATTATCAACATCACTGCACCTGCCATCATTATCTATATCATTTTGAGGGTCATTTGGACAAATATCACAAGCATCCCCTATTCCATCCCTATCTCTATCTTCTTGCAATGGATTAGAAACATCAGGACAGTTATCAATATCACCGCATATGCGGTCTCCATCTTCATCGTTATCAGGGTCTTTTGGACACTTATCACAAGCATCCCCTATTCCATCCTTATCTTTATCTTCTTGCAATGGATTAGAAACATCAGGACAGTTATCTTCTG
>JAUXAV010000158.1 GCA_030619735.1 Candidatus Aenigmatarchaeota archaeon
AACCGGATAAAGTTTACGGACATAGATGTCTAGGTATTTTACAAATAAAACAAAATATGCTATAATGACTGTAGAATAGTTTTACTGGTTATGTGAGATGAACTACGAAAGAGAACTAACTCAATTCAGAAGCTACCTGGAGGATCGTGTTTCCTCCGGTACGGTAAGGGTATACGTAGACGCCCTGAGACGCTGGTTTGCTAGCCTAAATGGCACAAGCCCATCTCCCAAGGCTGCACAAGCCTACGTTGATACCATGGCGAAAAGAAAGTCTGCTAGCACAGTGGGTGTGAGAGCACATGCCATAATGCGGTATTTCAGATGGAAGAGCATTCAGGTGAGGCTGGATTGCCCAACAATCAGAATGGGTGAGATTGAGTACCTCACACTACCGGAACTAGCCAAAGTGCTGGCCGCATGTACCACAGTACTTGAGCGAACCCTAGTTACTGTGCTCTTTGATACCGCTGTCCGCATTAGTGAACTCCTGAACACAGAATTGGATGATATTGATTGGGATAATGGCCTCATTTCGGTCATGAGGAAGGGAGGGAGGAAGGAAGAAGTAAACATATCTGATAAGGGTCTTGCTGCACTCGAGGAATGGCTGGATGCCAGAAGCTCTAAATCAAAAGCGGTATTTATGGGACTAGTCTATTATGACGCCTGGACTATGGTAAAGGCCATTGGTAAAAGAGCAGGAACACCACTGCATCCTCATATATTCAGGCACTCACGTGCTGTTCAGATGTTGATGAATGGGGCTGAACTTCACACAGTACAGCAACATCTTGGCCATAAGAGCATAACAACAACGGCGAATCTCTACGGCCGTTTCAAGGCAGTGCACTTGAAGGAGTTGGTACCGGCATGGTAAGCAAGCGTAGAATTGAGCAAACTATCGTGAACGAGTCAGTCATGCGTATGGCAGAAAAGATAAGGGAGTATGCTGCACTCGATGAAGGAGATTTGCCTCCGTGTATGCCTGACTTTGTGGAGGATGCACTAAAGCAGGCAATGCCGATAGCACTGGCACTAATCAGATTATCAGAACTCTCCAAGTGGAATTAAGGAGGTCCAGATGGAAGTAGTCACAGATCTCAAGGAATGCCCAAACTGCAAAGTTGATGCCTGGTTGATGAAGTCTATCATGAGGATGGAAGTAATCAAGGGTAACATAGGAGAAGATGTGTACCCAAATACAGCAACCAAATTAGTCACTAACTTAGACGCGCGGAAGCCCCCTATTATTGGTGCAAGAGTTGCCTCCGCAAGGGTGTACTATGACATCTGCACTAAGTGTGGGAAGGAGCAGCCAGTGAGGCTTGAGAAAGGCTATGTAACCATGCCATCCAGGCCTGGTCAGCCTCCAGTGTTCGCATAATGTTACCTGATGATGTTACCTTAGATCTATTTAGGGCGATGGAGGACCAGCGGATAACAACTGCTGAGACTGCAGGGATGATGACAACTGTGTTCAGTACTGCGATTGCTGGAATGGTAATGGCGTTCGGGATGTTGATGTTCAACAGAGTGCTGAAGCACAGTCCAGGTAATCCAGACGGTCTAACCTCCGACATAATTGAAAGAGCAGGATTAAAGGAGTATGAATACAGGTACTTCCCACCACCTGAAGAAGAGAGGAAGCCTCGTGTGTATGCCTACACTCGCAGGAGAACTATTGGGTCTTATGAAATCCAGATGACAAGGACTGACGACAGCTGCATGATAAAGCTGTATGAGTTTTTGCCTGGATGGAAGAGAAGTTTAAGAGCTACCTGGACAGGCATAGGTGTGGCTGAATGTGACAGGAAGTTCTTGGAAGTAGTAGAGACAGTTATTCAGGTGCGGTTTGAGCACAAGACAGGATTGATGAGGTAGAGATAATGGATGAGCAGGATGGAACTGGGAGACCTCCAGAATATGAACAGTTCGAGGAGGTTATACGCAAGCTCCCGTTTATGCCTGAGAGGGGTGAACCAGTACCAGAATACGTATTCAAGGAGCTTTATCCTTCTCCCACATGGGACCTGATGAAGCCTCCAGTATCGGATTACGGCAAGGCAATTGTGGAAGAGACCGCCAGACTGCTCAGGGAATTTATGTCCGGTAGTAGCTTTGTACTGAAAGACAAGTTCGAGGAGACTGGATGGAGCAGTGATGACATAATATACACAGGTGAACTAGTCCATGTGCCGGATTTAACCCAGTACCTGGTTGAGTTATATGTATCTTTCGAGTGGAGGGAGCCCACGAAGAACGTGTTCAGGTCGTTAACGCTTTTCAAGGAAGTACCAGAACCAGAAGATGTATGGAGTGGGAGTCTTGACCTTGAAAGTGGTAAAAGTGCCGGTAAGGCGCTGTTGGAGTTAGGATGATACAACCACTCTTTGACGGAATGCTGGCGATACTGTTGGCGAAGTTCGTGATAAACGACCTACCACACGCTGCTGGTCTCACTAAGGGTAATGGTGGAGGCGAAGAGTTCGAGCATTTTCTCGCCACAGGTAAGTATCTTTGGAAAGGTGTAGAATACACTAACGTCCCTCACCAACTTGAGGTTGATACCAGTCGGGGTGTCTTATATCTGCACAACCTCCTGAGTGGAAGAACTGCTCTCAGAGTATGCAGGATCCCAGACGACCTAGTTCGCTTGTTTGAGGTTGGGACTGTGGTCATAGACCTAGTGCACACCCCAGTCAGGCGTGGAGGTAAGGCTGGTAAGGTTGTCAAGAAAGAACCAGTGTTCCTGAGTATA
>JAUXAV010000293.1 GCA_030619735.1 Candidatus Aenigmatarchaeota archaeon
GGCAGCTATAGGATCCCTTAAATTTGACGCTACTTCGGCCCTGGCCAATAGAATAAGGCATATTGCAGGAAACGTTTACGCAGTTGTATATCATCAAACAGGAGATCCCGGACAGATGGCCACCATTGGAATTAGCACGCCCTCCCTGGAAGTACCGCACCACGAAATGATTATGAAGATAGGCCCCTGATGGATTATTTGCAGTATATCATTAACTCCATCCCTCTTATAGTTGCCCTGGTGATTTGGGCTGTTCACCTGGAGAAGAAGATCACTCGTATTGAAACCGATATATCCTGGTTAAAGAAGGAGCTCCCCACATGCCGACCGACCTCGGAAAACCCTACTCCTTAGATTGGAGAGGCGACCCACCTCACATGCTCAAAGTGGACGTCCCTATTTGGTACCGTTTTTTAGAAAAGTTCGGAGGGCCATTTATAAACCTATACTATGACTGCCTTTTAGGAGGCCCCTTCCTCGATGCCGAGGAATTAAAAGACCCTTACATGAGGGATTGGAAGATCCTAAATTCAAAGAGAGCGGACGCCATTGCAGAGCTTGAGCAGGAGGTATGGATTATAGAGGTTGCAAAGGAACCAGGACTAAGAGCAATAGGCCAGGTTCAAGTTTATAGAGCGCTCTGGTTACGAGATCCAAAAATCATGAAGATTGAAAGGCCGGTTTTGGTAGCAGACACTATTAATAAAGACTTACTTGACGCCGCAGGCATGTATGGAGTGCTAACGTTCATAGTATAGTGAATGTTATTACCCTTACCCAGGGACGATCGTTGATTGTGGGGCCGATTTCGGCCCTTTTTATTTCAGGATCCAGGGAAAAAGGTCTAAATCATGGAATATAAGTTTCCAGTAGACTTACCGCGCTTCTCAGACGATGACATGAAGGCTAAGAAGGCCCGCTACGTGGCTGAACACGGTTATTATATATCACCGCCCAAGCTGTCTGATGTAATTCATATCAAATTCCACAAGGAACCGGACGCGCAGGAATGGGAGGACTTTAAATCCCGGAAGTTAAGAAGGGAGAATCTTAAGAGGCATACCGAGATCGAGGCCTTGCTTGAAAGTAAGCGCGACCGTTACCGGCGCATGTTAGCCTCACCCGCCCCGACTTGGCTCACAAACGCGGGGAGCGTCATGACGTTCATGGACGATGTAAACGACTTCGCCGGCACGCTAGCGGTTGGCTGTAGAATAGCGGCCCGCTTCGCTCCTAAGATATTGAGCAGGTTTTTTCTAGGCCCCGCCGGTTGGCTTTTACTGATCGCTGATATATT
>JAUXAV010000027.1 GCA_030619735.1 Candidatus Aenigmatarchaeota archaeon
GGGCATAAGTTTAAATACTTTATACCCACTATTGAGTGACAAAAGCTTTATAAAGCTTACGCCTATAATGTAACTACCAAGCAATACATAATATATTTAAATACTCCAAACAAAAAATTAATATCGGGTTGAGAGTTGATAAAATGATTGCAAGCATACAGGTGCTGGATGCACTGAAGAGCATAGGCCTGAACCTATACGAAAGGAAGATTTTTGTAGCCCTGTTAGCAAAGGGAATCGCCACCGCGGGCGAGGTATCAGAAATAGCAAAGGTCCCCAGGTCCAGGAGCTATGATGTCCTGGAATCCCTGGCAGACAAGGGCTTTATTATTCTCCAGCCCTCAAAGCCAATCAGGTACGTTGCCCTTGCTCCTAGGGATGCCCTGGAAAGGTCCAAGGAGAACCTGAAGAGAAAGCACGAGGAAACAATAGACAGGATTGAAAGGCTCAAGAACTCTGAAATAGCAAAGGAGCTTGAAAACATATACAAGCAGGGCTTCAGCCTTGTCCAGCCCTTTGAGATGACCGGGACCCTTAAGGGAAGGCATGCAATCAATCAGCAGCTAAACGCCCTTTTGAAGAAGGCAAAGAAGAGCGTAAGCATAATGACAACCGAGGATGGCCTTAATGAGCTCTATTCAAGGCATTTCAAGACCCTGAAGAGGGCATCAAAGAAGGGGATAAAAATCAGGATACTTGCACCGGTTGCAGGGGGCAAGCCTGCCTCGGATTTCTCAACAGTCGCGGATATCAGGAGCATTGAAGCCCCCATGGGAAGGGTTGCAATAATAGATGATGACCATCTTGTCCTTGCCCTGACGGATGACAGGAAGGTCCATCAGACCCAGGACACGGCATTCTGGGCAAACTCAAACCATGCGACCTCTGACATACTATCCAACTTCTTTAGACAGGTCTGGAGCACCGCGAAATAAACCGCACAATAACTTTTTATACACCATCCCAAATTAGATACTATGCCTTACATACTGATAATAGCTGAGAAGCCCAATGCATCTGCCAAGATAGCATTTGCTCTGGCGGACACCAAGCCCGTGAAGAAAGATTACAGGGGCGTGCCCTACTATGAGCTCACCCATAATGGGGAGAATATACTGGTGGGCTGCGCAGTGGGCCATCTGTTCACGCTTTCGGAGAAGGAGAAATCCTCTGGATGGAGCTATCCGGTTTCTGATGTTACCTGGCTCCCGAGCTATACTGTGTCAAAATCATCCTTCTTTACCAAGAAGTACTTTGAGGCCCTGAAGAAGATATCAAAAGAGGCGGACACCTTTGTGAACGGCTGCGACCTGGACAGGGAGGGGGAGCTCATATTCAGGAACGTGCTCCGGTTCATATGCGGCAGGCAGGACGCAAAAAGGATGTGTTTCTCCACCCTGACAAAGCCGGACCTTATAGAGGCGTACGAGAATGCTTCCCCGCACCTGGACTTCGGCCTTGCAGAGGCAGGGGAAACCAGGCATTTCCTTGATTATTACTGGGGGATATCCCTTTCCCGCGCCTTAATCCTGGCCCTGAAGAAGGCAGGCGGGTATAAGACCCTCTCAACCGGAAGGGTGCAGGGCCCCACGCTCTCCATACTGGAGATGAGGCAGCAGGAAATCAATGCATTCATCCCAAAGCCGTTCTGGCTCCTCCAGATCATAGCCGATGCCAACGGGGAAGCCATAGAGGCCCTCCATGCAAAGGGCAGGTTCTGGGAGAAGAAAGAGGCCCAGGGGATTTTTGACAAATGCAAGGGCAGGCCGGCCATAGTGGAGGAGGTCAGGAAGGAGCAGTACAAGCAGTATCCCTTCCCTCCATTTGACCTGACCAGCCTCCAGAGGGACGCATACATTAATTTCCATTATTCTCCAAAGCAGACCCTGGACATCGCCCAGACCCTTTATTCCCAGGCCCTTATCTCCTACCCCAGGACATCCAGCCAGAAGCTTCCCCCAAAGATAGGATACAGGAAAATCCTGGAGTCCCTGAAGAAGCAGAAGAACTATTCGGATTTCTGCAAGGCTCTTCTTTCAAAAACAAAACTCTGGCCCAGGGAGGGCAAGAAGCAGGACCCCGCCCACCCTGCCATCTACCCAACAGGCAACACCCCCGAGTCCCTGAACCCCTACCAGAAGAAAATCTATGACCTTATTGCCAAAAGGTTCTTATCCTGCTTTGCAGAGCCTGCTGTCCGGGAATCCATAAGGGCCCTTATAGATATCAACGGCGAAAAGTTCAAGGCCGATGGCGTCCGGACAGTCCAGGAGAACTGGATTGGCTTCTACAGGCCCTATGTCAAATTCAAGGAGACCAGCCTTCCGGAGATGAAGCAAGGCCAGGAGCTGGAGGTGAAAAAGCTGGAAATCCAGGATAAGGAGACCCAGCCCCCCAAGAGGTTCACCCAGGCGTCCATACTGAAGGAAATGGAGTCGGAAAACCTGGGAACCAAAGCTACCCGTGCCAATATCCTCCAGACCCTGTATGACAGGGGCTACATAATGGAAAGCTCCATACTGGTAACCCAATTAGGGGAATCCGTCATCAAGGCGCTCCAGGGGTTCTGCCCTGAGATAATCTCAGTGGAGCTCACCAGGGAGTTTGAAAGGGACATGGAGGAAATCCAGGAGGGAAAGAAGAAGAGGGAAGAGACGGTAATGAAATCACAGGAAACCCTTAAGAAAATCCTGGGCAAGTTCAAGGAGAACGAACTGAAGATAGGCCAGGAGCTCAAGAAGGGCGTGATAGAATCAGAGAAGCTCAAGAACATAGCAGGAAAATGCCCAAAGTGCGGCAAAGGGGATTTAAGGATAATATACTCCAAGGCAACCCACAAGAGATTCATGGCATGCAATGCATACCCGAAATGCAGGAACACCTTCTCCCTTCCCCAGAGGGGCAGCATAATGGTCCTGAGCGCCAAATGCAAGTGCGGGCTTAATCTGCTTTCTGTAAAGGGAGCCGGCAGGCGCCCCTGGAAGCTCTGCATCAAATGCGGCTTTGCCAAGAAGTTCAAGAAGAAGACAGCAGCGGAAAAGAAAGCGCCCGAGAAAAAGCCGGCGGCTAAAACAGCTTGAACCCGCTCGGCTTTATGCCGTCCTGCGTAATCAGAAATTTAACTGACCTGCCTTCACATAATGACCTGTGTTTGGTCAGGACTGCTTTCCTTTCTGATGTCTTGTCTGTCTTTTCCACGAAAACCAGCACCTTGGACCAGTATTTCAGGGAATCCCCTCCTATAACCTCGCTCTTCCCTGTCTCCCAGTTCTTATAGGTATGGGCGGTTATCAGCACTGGAATGCCCTTTACCCTTGCCAATCTTGACAACATGGAAAGCTGCCTGCTCAGCTCCTTGTTAGCCCGGGGCATCAATACCCTGCCCTCCTGCTCAGCGCACTCCAATCTATAAAGAGCAACAGCAGAATCCAGAATAACCAGGTCAGGATTCTTCCCCTGCAAATCCTTTATTGCCCTGCCCTGCTCCTTAAAATCCAAGGGCTCTGAAAGGGTTATCCTGTTAAGGGCAGCCTCCACATCAGGCGTCAGCTGCCTGAGCCTGTCCAGGGAGAAGCCCCCCTCTGTATCTATAAAGACCACAGAGCCCCCCTGCTTCACGCACTCCAGGCTTGCCAGCAGGCAGAGATTGGTCTTTCCTGTCCCCGGCGCCCCGTAGAAATTAGTGACAGCCTTCCTTTCCAGCCCATTCATAAGGGAGTGTAATGGCTCGGGGAGCCTGAGATTACTTTTATCCATAACCTCTTTTTGGAACCAAAATTTAAAAATAGACCCTCAGTGCTTCCAGCCCCTGTATTCCCCGGCTTCTATCCTGCCGGAACCCCTCCTTGCACCCCTAAGGGACTTTGCAAGCCTGCCCCTGTACAGGAACAGAATAACGATTATGATGCCTATCACGATGCCCACGCCAAGCTGGGCTGAACCCCCTCCGGCAACCTGCCCTGTAAGCTGGGTATTGGTCTCCTCCAGCTCCTGTGATTTCTCCCTGAGCTTCCCCAGCTCTTCCTCCAGCCCTGTCAGGTTCTGCTGGTATTCGGAAATCTCCGCAATCCTGCCCTGCAGATTCTCCTTTGTATCATTGAGCTCCTGGCTTATGCTTTCTGTCATCTCCTGAAGCTCCTCCTTTATCTCCTGCAGGTCCTGCATGCTCTGTATGTCCCCGAGCGGCGGGACAACCCTTATGGTTATATCTGACAATATATCATCTGATGCAATGCCTCCCTCATATTCCCCTACCTCTGCATCCTCAGGTATGTCTATGGTGACCTTGACCGCATCTATCCAGGCATCCTGGCTAAAGTAGTGGGTGTTCAGCTTGGCCTCCCCGAACATTATCCAGTTGTCCAGGTCGCCGTATACAAAAAGGTCCTTATCACTGGCATGTATGTAGAGCAGTACAAGAGGGAACTCCAGGATGCTGCCCTGCTCCATTATGAGTGTTATCTCCTCCTGGTCCTCATGGACATCAGCAGCACTTACAGATACTGACAGGAGCAAAACCCCCACCAGAAAAACCAAACCCAACCTTTTCATACAATAAATTATCAGTTTAAGGTTTATAAAACTATTGGAGCCCTTACAAAGCCAGTACTAGGTATTTAAATATTACTAACTAAATAGTAGTGATAAAAATGGAGCCCCTATCCGAATATGAAAGGGAACCCGGTATGTACCCTTACCCCAGACCCAAGACCAGCTATCTGCTGGCTGAAACAGAGGGTGGCATTGTCCTGGCACTCCATCCTGCTGGTCCAGGCCCCGCCGGCATTCTTGAATCCGAGCTGGATTCCGGGAAGAAAATCAATAAGGTTCTATACGAGCTTAAGGCATCACCCCTAGAGAAAAGGATACCCGTTGTAGGTTACGGCTCGAATGCAAACCCGACTGTACTAACCAGGAAGTTCAGAAGGCGTGGATTACCAATAAATATGCCTGTCTTCAAGGGTTCTGCAAGGGGATTTGACATTGTTTACAGCGCTTATGTATCCAAGGCATTTTCCATACCCGCACAGGCCGTTCACTCAGAGGGGACAGAGCCCGAGGTTTGGCTGACCCTCCTGGATGAGGAACAATTAATAGCCATGCACGATACTGAAGGTCTGAAGAAGGGAACTTATTTTCTTGGCTTGATGCCCTTCATGGCTGAAAACAACACAGAGCTGAACGTATTCTGTTACTTCGGGGGCTCAGGGGGAACCTTTACAGACCCGGAAAAAGACGAGCCCATAGCACTGGCATCCTCCGGATATAAGGGAGATGGGAATTTGGTGGTGGTAAGGGACTTCATACCAGTGGACGCTAAAAACAGGCGGTTTGGGGAGAGGACGCAAAAGGAGATGATGAACAGATTCAATGAAATATCACTGGGCGAATTCAGCGAACCCATATATGAGAGTCCCGGCGTCCTAACCGAATGGGGAAAAGAAAACCGCCTGCCTTTCAATGACCACCTGAAGGAAAAGTACGGGAGGGTTTTACCAATCAATACCGAGAGGGTGGAAAGCCCTTATGAAGCGAGCTCCCTCAAAAAACTGGGAGATTTCTAATCAATATTTAAGCCGGCCGCCTCTATAAACTATAAACATCAGGGCGGTATAATGCATGTCAAAGACCTGGAAGACTTGAAATCCGTTTTCAAGGAAATAAAAAAACCCGTAGTAGGCATAGGGGTCAATGCCTTCAACCGGCTGGGGCCCCAGGAATTCATTCCCGATTACAGAATAGCATGCCTCAATTACACCAAAGACACAAAACTTATAGAAAGGGACATAAAGGTAACGAGCCTTGAGAAAATCCTGGGAAGGAAGCCGGAGGGGAGGACGAACTCTGCCACTATTCTAAAACACGAAAGCATAAGGAGAATATTCAATTCCCTTCCGGAGAAACCGGCGCTTATAATATACAAGGTTGGAAGGAAAATCCAGGAGATGTGCAAAAGGAACGGCTGGTTAATAATCGGCCAGCCAGGGCTTCGCAAAAAACTGGAGGACAAGATATTCTTCAGGAAGTTTTTAATGAAATCAGGAATACCACCCATACCAGGCACAATAGCAGGGTCAGAAGAAATGAAATACCAAGAGCTTTCCTCAAGGTATGGACCAGCCCTGGTCCTGCAGCTCCCGGACAGCAGCGGGGGAAAGGGGACCTTCTTCATAAATTCTAAGAAGGATATGGAAAGGGCAAGGGAAAGGATAAGAAAAAAGGCAGGAGATATAGAAGTTGTGGTAACAAAATTCATAACAGGTCCCTCACCAAGCCTGACAGCTTGTGTAACCAGGTACGGTATATTCTGCACAAACCTCCAGTATCAGCTCCTGGACATACCAGAGTGCACAAACCCGGATGTGGGCTCAGGTATCTTTTGCGGCCATGACTGGACCTCTGCCAGGAACATACCCCAGAGTATCCAGCAAAAGGCAATAGGATACACCATGAAGATGGGAAAGACCCTGAAAGACCTGGAATACAGGGGCATATTCAGCCTTGACATGGTCCTGGACAGCAAAAGCGGAAAACTGTATATAGTGGAATGCAACCCCAGGCTTGTGGGCTCTTTCCCCACCCTGACAATGGCGCAGCTTGCCGGGGGGGAGATTCCCATAATGGCTTTGCACATCCTGGAATTCCTGGAGGCTGGATGCAAAATCCCAAGGCAAGTAAATAAAAAAATGCAGGGGAAAAAGACCGGCTCACATATCATTCTGTATAACAAATTCAATTGCAACGGAACAAACAAAGGGGAACTGAAGCCGGGAATATACGAATTATCCAAAGGCAGGCTTGTATTCAAAAGACCCTCCTATGACCTCAGGGACCTGAAAACAGAGGAGGAATTCCTGCTAACGGACGGGATTCCTTTCAAAAACAGGGTATTCAAGCCCCATGAAAGGATTTTAAGAATAGTAAGCCTTCACAGGATAATAGACAAAAAGACTTTTAGGCTCAATTCCTGGGCATCCGAAAGGGTCAAAAACATATACAGGGCACTCAAAATGGAAAGATACTAATCACCACTCCAGCTCTGTATACATGGGAAGCTTCCTTATGGTTCTCACATTATTTATTATCTTTATTATAATACCTGCTGCCTCCCCGGGATACCAGTAGCCCAGGAAGGTGCTTATCTCGGCCTCCATCATATTCTTCTTCCCGAAAAGTCCCTTCTTCCTTCCCCATGCAGGTTCTCCCTTAAATATATGCTCAAGGGTAACAAGGGGATTCACATCAGCACTGAGTGCAGAACTCACAGCTGAGATGAAATTCCTGGAACCGGGCTTTTTGTACATCCTCTTAAAAACCTTGGCACTGGCATATTCCATTATGATTTCAAGGTCCTTCTTTATGTTCTCCCTGTACTCAATCTTTATATCGTTTATGTCAAAGCTCTTGAATATCTTCAAAATCCTTTCCACTGCTCTTTTCTCCTCCATGAGTATGGCACTCTTGTAGTTCTTCGCTATCTTTTTAAAAAACCCTGCATAATCCCTGTTAATCTCGGATATTATCCTGCGCATTATGTCCTTGTTAACCCCGTATCCCCCGTATGTTATAATATCCATCATGCTAGGGAAATTCTTAATCCTATTGAACATCCTGTGAATGAAGACTATGGTATCCCCAAAGCCCCTTATGGTCTTCCAGAAATCCCTGTATATCTTCATCCTCTCACTGTGGTCTTTTTTACTGTATGCCACCCATGAATATTTTTTCCTGTAATTCATCAGCTTCCCCCATTCCTCCTCTCCCTCAAATTTTTTCCAGTACTCCAGGGCGAGCCTCTCCCTTGGAGGGTCCCTGTTGAAATCAACACCCAGCATCATCTTCCTGGGCATGGTGGAAACAACAAGGCTTCCCCCCATCCTGAGCCAGCAAAGGCTTGCAACGGTTTCTGAATTGTCATCCCTGGCTGTGGGCACTTCTAGAGAGGGACCGCTGTGCGGGGCAACAAAAACAGGCCCTGGCCCCTTTTTATACACTATAAAACCCTTGTGAAAATCTATCTCCATAATAATATATTGTTTTCAGAAAATAAAAGGTTGCCCGGGGTTTATTCCCTTTCTATTATCCCCTTCATAAGCAGGGAATTGGGTATTACCACAATCCCCTTCCCTGTGTTTATATGGGTGGATAATGCCTCCACCTTTTCTATTATTCCGGAGTGCTCCCCGAATTTTATTTTCTTCCCCACCTTCAGGCTCTTCTTGAGATGGATGCCCGCACTGATATTGGGAATCAAATCCTTTATGCCCAGGAGGAGTATGGCAACAACAGAGATTAGCAGGGCCCCGAAAACCAGGAGAAGGCTTGCCGTGTCCAGGCCCAGAAGGGAAAGGGCCATTATTATGGTTACAAAGCCTATGGAATATTTCAGGACCCCTCCGGAGAACTTCCCCATGGTCTCCTCACCCAGGAACTTCCCCCCTGCCTCCTCAAAGACCTTGCCGAAGAAGTCAGCAATTATGAACCCCACAACCAGGAGCAGTATAGCTGCTATGAACCTCGGGACAAATACAGCAACCTGTGTGAATATGCCCGCAATACCCGGAAGCCCCGCAGTGTCTATTATGACAGCCAGGAACAGTATGTATATCAGCCACTTGACCAGGTCGCCTATAAGCTCAATAACCGTTCCCTTATAACCCGTAGCCTTCAGGACGGATTCTGTCCATGTCCTGCTTATTATCCTCCTCAGCCCCGTCCTTCCAAAGATATTCACAACAATTGTCTTCCCGATCTTGCCAACTACGTATGCCACTACCAGGAGTATTATAATCTGTATAAGGAGCTGGATGTTGGGCATTATGTAGTCAGGGATAAGCCTGCTAAGACCACTGGTTATCCATACCCATATGGCTGTGAATATATCCTGCGCCACACCAACACCTCGCACTCTATACAAAGACGGCTTTGCTCATCCAGCATTAGCCGTCCCTTATAACATCTGTTTCCCCTTCAGCACGTCCCTTACAACGGATTTGGCATCATCAAAGAATTTCATCAGCAGGGGTTTTTCCTCATGGACCCTATAACTTTGGTGGATATAGTTAATAACCTTTTCCGGTATATTGACCCCTGTTGCCTTTCCCGGGGCTATAAGCCCGGGGTTGAGCTCCACATTCACAACCTTCGGGGTCTTGTTCAGGCTTATATCAATCCTGGCAACCTTGGCGTCAATGGCCCTGGCAGCCTCCAGGGCAAGCTCCCTGACCTCTGCTGAGGGCTTCTTCCCCTTCAAATCCCCATCGGCGAATACCACATCCTTCTCCTTTGTCTTCTTCTCCACGCATGCCACAACCTCGGGCTCTGAAACATACAGGGACACCATGCCCTTTACCAGCTCCTCTATCAGTATGGGCTGCCTGAGAGAACCCAGGGCATCTATGACAGACTTTGCCTCTACCGTGCTCTTGACCGTTACTCCTGTCCTCTTCCCGGGAACCCTTATCACTCTCGGATATTCCCCTTCTTCAAGAATCTTGTATGCCGCCTTTGCAGACCTTACCAGGTAAAGGTCCAGGGTGTTGACCTTCCTCTTCTTCAGTATGGTCAGGAGGAAGAATCTCTCAGAAGCGAGAAGGAATGTTATCGGGGGTATTGCCATAAAGGTTTCAGCAGGAAAAAAGGAAAGAAACTGGTATGCATAGGAATAATACTGCCTGGGGACCCTGGGCAGTATGGCCCCGAATTTCAAAAGATTGGTATTCCTGTATGTAATGGAGAAATCCTCCTTCAGTCCGATGCTTATCCCGTTTACGGGAACAAAGAACACGGTATCAAATGCCCTCTTTGCCTCCTCTATCAGCTTTATATTGCTCTCGCTCTTCTCCTGCCCGATAATGCAGAGGCTGTTCTCTGTTATATTATTTTTATTATTGCTATTGCTCATTATCCAACCCCCAAACCATGCCTAAGCCCTATTAGGGTATAGAGCTTTTGAA
>JAUXAV010000282.1 GCA_030619735.1 Candidatus Aenigmatarchaeota archaeon
GGCTCGCAAAAGCCCTCCGGCTCCTTTCCATAGCACAGGCCCACATGGGCAAGGTCAAAAATGTTAACTGCACAATCATCATTAATATCAGCTGTTAGTTCGCTGTTGTCAAAAAGGTCTTTGCAGGAAGGGTCATCCGGATAATCTGTCAAGCCATCGCCGTTATTATCTATCCTGTCATTGCATTGCTCATTCAGGTCGCAGGCATCTCCTATGCTATCTGCATCTGAATCACCTTGGTCTGAATTAGAAACATCAGGACAGTTATCACAAGCATCTCCAATTCCATCTAAATCCATATCAGTTTGGTCTATATTGAATGTTGAAATGCAGTTATCACATACATCACCAAATTCATCACCATCTTCATCCTCCTGGCCAGAATTATTGACATCAGGGCAGTTATCTACTATATCAGGGAACCCGTCGCCGTCACTGTCAGGGTAATGGCAAGGGTAGGTGCAGCCAGTATGTCCATTATCATTCCATCCATCATTTTTATCACAAGTATTTTCTATGCCGTTGTTTTCTGTTATGCCAAGAAGATTTATATCAAAATCAATGTTATCACAGACATAGTTGCTATTCAGATTATTGTCTTCTGAATCCTGGAAAAGAATTCCCAGTTGATTATTTCTCACGAGGTTTTCATGTATTGAATTATTGCTGCTGGAGCTTACTTTAATCCCTTCTCCTGTGTTCTCACTAACAAGGTTATAGAAGATTTCATTCTCCTCACAGTTTTCCTCTAGTAATATGCCTTCATGGTAATTGAATATCCTGCAGTTGTATACCTTTACATTGCTAACACCTGTCCCTAGTATTATTCCTGTTCCAGTGCTGTCACCATTTAATGTTGCTCCTCTACAGTCAAGCTCTACATTATCATCATTGATAAGGATTACCCCGTTTTCTCCGTTATCTTCTATGCTGTAATTGCCATAACATAGTTTTGTGTCTGAATTTATTTCCATATCATCGTATGGCTCAACACATGGCTGTTCCTGACAATCCTCAGGACAGTTATAGTAATCTTCACCTTCAGAGCATAAACTATCGCCGCAAGTGAAACTCTCTACATTCATTTCTTGCTCAGATAAGTTGGACCAGTCAAGAAGAGAAATAACCTGAGTTGTCATCGGTGCTGCAGTAAACCCTCCTTCATATAGGGTTGGTATGCCTGAGCTGTCGTCAAGTCCGCCAGCAGTTGATGCAACTTCAACATCATAGCTTAGAGTATGGGAGCCCCTGTTTGTAATAACAATACCATTGAAATCAGGCGTTGTCTCTATTACTACATTATCTCCTGCATACAAATCGCAGCCAATAATCCTGTAAACCCTTTCATGAC
>JAUXAV010000012.1 GCA_030619735.1 Candidatus Aenigmatarchaeota archaeon
GAGTTTCCCTTCCTGTCACTTTTATCACCTTTTTCACTGTATAGTAGTTAATTCACCCCTTTATAAAGCTTTCGGTAATGTCCTTTACAGCGGTTTTTGGGGCCTGAAAGGGGTGTTTTCAGGCGTGCCCTCCTGTTTGAGTATGGGGGGTAAGTTTTTTAAAGAAATAGGTGTTTATAGGGTTTCAAGATATTCCTTTTCCAGAAAGTGGAGCTTTCCCGGGATTGCCAGGACCGAGGGGGTTTTGTTTAGTTTGAGTTTCAGGAGATTTTCTATGGTGTTGTATTTTATCTCGGGATTGCCTCCTAGATGGGAGGCTACTACAATCTTGCCGGGGATTTTTCCGGAAAGGAGCTTCAAGGCCTGGGAGGGGGTCATGCCTATATCAAGCAGGACCAGGGTATGGAGGCCTGATTTCTGGTTCTCCTCTATCGCCTTCAGTATGGTCTTCTGGGGCGGGCTGGTAAGGGTAACGGTCCGGCCGAATTTGTAGAGACTGAGGCCGGTTTCCCCTACTGCGGTCAGGATGGAACTGCCATGGATTACCCGGGTCTTTATGCCGGATTTTTTGGCTTCCAGGAGGAGGCTTATATGGGTTGTTGCGGACAGGGCATCCCCTCCTACTAAGACCCCTATGTCCTGGTTTTTGGCCTCTTTCAGGAGCTGGCCTGATTTGTTCTCCAGGCCCTGCCTGGGGATTTCCTGCACCGGCTTTCCTATTAGTTTGGAGAGCTTCTTGGTATTGGTGTTCATATTGGTTGTGTAGAGCTCCAGGTAGAGTTTGCTGCATTTTCTGGCAGTTTCCAGGGCCCTGAGGCTCATGTCCTTTTCGTCGTAAAGGCCTAATGAAATTAGATACAGCATGATAATCACTTGGATAGCATAATTTTTATAACGTCCCCGTTCTTCAGCTCCTGCTCTGCTCCAATCCTTTTTTTGGTTCTGGCGTCCACTGCTGCTATGAATTTGTCCAGGAATTCTGTATGGATTTTTCCTGCAAGCTCCCTGGCTGTGGTGCCTTTGGGAACCAGGTAGGCATCAGGCAGGACATTGCCCTTCTTATTGGAGTAGCGGGTCTCGTTCTCAACCGGATAGACTGCTATAAGCCCAAGAAGGTCAAAGGCAGCAGAGTCCAGGATTTTCTGCACGCCAGTGGTGCCATAGGGTTTCAGGACCTTATCCCTTATGAGCTCCAGGGCTTTTTTCTTCTTTTCATCAAGGCCGGGTTTTATAATCTCAAAGTCTGAATCCCCTGGGCTGTATCTTATATCACCCTCCTTCTCTGCCTTCCTCAGGGCCAGTTCTGATTCAGCAGAACAGGGAATTATATTAAAATCCTTTGCCTTTTCCAGAAGGGCTTCTGCTCCAGGGACATCAATCTTGTTCCCTGCTATAAGGATGGGCTTGCTCTTCTTTCTCAGAATTTCTATGAATTCCAGGAGGCTTTCCTCCTGGTCATTCTCCATTATATTGTTTTCCTTCAGGGCTTGCTTTATGTCCTCAGGGGAAATCCCCAAACCTGATAACTGTTTATGGAGGAGGTCTTCCGGCTTTTCCCCGGATTTTGCCTTGTTCTTTATCTGGGTCCAGTTCTTCTGGAGGATTCCCAGGAGCCAGAAGTCTATCTCCCTTTCCAGGAATTCAATGTCCTGAAGGGGGTTGTTGCTTCCTGACTCCACAGGGTTGCCGTCCTGGTCTGTCCCCCCTGAGATATCTACTATATGGATAAGGGCATTGGCCTCCATTATATCGGATAGGAAGGAGTTGCCAAGCCCTTTCCCTAAGTGTGCGCCTGGGACCAGGCCTGCAATATCAATGAGTTTTGTAGGGATATACCTGGTCCCCCCGATGCATTTGGAATTCTGGGGATTACAGGAAACTCCCAAATCCCTGCAGGGGCACGGAGCCCTTATATACGCAACTCCCTGGTTGGGCTTTATGGTTGTAAAGATTCTATTGGATATCTCTGCTTCTACCATGGTGGAAGCGCTCCAGAAGGTGGTCTTGCCTGTATTGGATTTCCCGCAGACTGATATCAACATATTCTAAAATAAGGGAAAGGGCTTTAAATTAATCCCAGAATCTTTTTCCTGAACCGGAGGTAGAACTCTGTCTTTGCCTTAAGGGTAAAGGCCTTGGATATGGAAAAACCGATAAGAAGGATTATGCCGGAGCTTGCCAGTGGGAACAGGCTCTCCTTTATAATGGATTGCATTCCCAGAAGGACAAGGCTGCCCGCACCAAGGCTGGATGTTGCCTGGATTACCAGTAAGATATTATAGATAACAAGGAGGATAGGAATTGAGAATATCAGGATTATCACAAAGGAAATTATACTGACAAGTATCATGGCATCACATACCCTGGAAAAGGCAACAAGGGAAAGGAATGCAAAGAGCAGGACCCAGCAGAATACCCAGGAGAGTATTGCCGTTTGAATGGTGAGATACCAGGGCAGGAGCAGGATGGGAAAGGATATTATCTCGGATATCAGGATAAGGAGGAATACATTCTTCCTGTTTATCAGCTTCTCCCTTGCCTGGTCCTTGAATAGCTGCCAGGAGCCCACAAGGGCGTTCCAGAATCCCTGCTTTTTTACTATGACAATCTGCATCGGGAAATAAAGGGCCGCCGAGGCAATAAAGGAAAGGAGGACCCCTACATATACTGCAGAGGCCACGCTATTTGAGATATAGGAAAGGCTTACCAGGTATGTTAAAATCCCTGTCACTATCACTGCCCCGAGGAGCGAGGGATATTTTTTGCAGGAAATGCCCCAGCTCTTCCTGAACTCCTTCTCCTTATAGCTCTGGTGTATAACCGCCCCGCTTATCCAGAGATTGATAAGGGCGCAGGCAATCCCTATCAGGGCTATGGGTGCTAAAAAGAGGGCGAAATTGGCAAGGTATGCTGTGTTCCCCAGTGATATAACCATAATCATGCTGAGGAAATTCCCCATATTGTAATAGATATAAATAAGCACAAGTAGTGTGCATGCCAAATCCGTTACAAAAAAGGGAAGCCATCTCTTGGGTTTCCAGCAGAACCCCAGGCCCCTTTTAAGCAGAAGACCCCATTCAATTGCCATGATTATTTTTGACTTTAGGGCTTATATATTTTAAAGAGGGTAAAAAGAGCATATGGCAAGGAAAAGGATAGTGGTTATAGACAGGGAATTATGTCAGGGGAAGAAGTGCGGCTACCAGTGCCAGAAGGCATGCCCCAAGAACAGGGCAGGGGAGGAATGCATAACCATAGAAAGAGAAAGCAAATTCCCAGTAGTGAATGAGGAGATTTGCATAGGCTGCTCCCTGTGCGCCCATAGGTGCGAGAAGCTGGGATACAGGGCCATGTCTGTTGTGAACCTTCCTGAGAAGCTTAAGGGGAATCCCATCCATAGGTATGGGAAGAATCTGTTTTGCCTCTTTGGCCTGCCGGTTCCCAAACTCAATGCCGTGGTGGGGCTGATAGGGCAGAACGGGGTCGGGAAATCCAGTGTCCTGAATATTGTCTCGGGCAGGATAAAGCCCAACTGCGGGTTAGGGGAAGCGTCCTGGGAAGAGATAATAGAAAGGTTCAGGGGGACCGAATTGCAGGGATATCTGGAGAAGCTGTCAGGGAACGGGGTAAGGGTTGCACATAAGCCCCAGAATGTGGACATGATACCAAAGGCATGGTCAGGGAAGGTAGGGGCCCTGCTTAAGAAGAGTGATGAGAAGAAGGGGCTTGGGAAGGTGATGAAGGACCTGGAGATGGAGGAGATGCTGGAAAAGGACATAAAGAGTCTCTCGGGGGGTGAGCTGCAGCTCCTGGCAATAGCCGCCACCCTCCTGAAGGACAGGGACTTCTATTTCTTTGACGAGCCGAGCTCCTACCTGGATGTGAGGGAGAGGCTTCTCATGGCAAGGGAAATCAGGAAGCTCAGTGAAAAGGCAATAGTGATGGTGGTGGAGCATGACCTGGCCATAGCGGACTACCTGGCGGATTATGTCCATATATTGTTTGGAAAACCCGCGGTGTTCGGGATTGTCTCCAAACCCTATGGTGTCAGGGTGGGGATAAACACATACCTGGAGGGTTATATCAGGGAGGAGAACATGAGGTTCAGGCCGGAATCCATTACCTTCAGCAGGGTGGGGAGGGTCAGTGAGAAGAGAAACCTGCTGCTGGAGTTCCCTGGGTTTGAGAAAATCTTTAAGGGCTTCCGGCTGGGGACAGAGCCGGGCCGGCTCTTCAGGGGCGAGGTCATTGGCATTTTGGGGCCCAATGCCATAGGGAAGAGCACATTCATAAAGCTCCTGGTGGGCCAGGAGAAGCCGGACAGGGGGAAGGGGCTGGAGGGGTTTAAACTCTCCTATAAGCCGCAGAGACTCTTATTGGATGCAGGGGAGAAGGACATGACAGTGAGGGAGCTCCTGAGGTCCAGGGACCTGAATATCACTAAAAAGGAGAACAAGGGCCTGCTCAGGTTCCTGGGGGTGGAGAAGCTGCTGGAGAGGCAGATGGGTTCCCTGTCCGGGGGGGAGCTCCAGTCCGTATTCATTCTGTCCTGCCTGCTTGAGGACAGGGATATTATCCTGATGGATGAGCCCTCTGCATTCCTGGATGTGGAGCAGAGGCTCAGGGTTGCGAAGCTCCTGAGGCAGAGGGCTGAGGATAGGGAGACCCCGATATTTGTGGTGGACCATGACCTGCAGTTCCTGGACTCCCTGGCGGACAGGCTCATGGTGTTTGAGGGCGAGCAGGGCGTTAAAGGCCATGGATTAAAACCTGCCTCCCTGAAGGAGGGGATGAACAGGTTTTTGAAAAGCCTGTCAGTAACGTTCAGGAGGGACCCAGCTACTGGCCGCCCCAGGGCCAATAAACCAGGGAGCCAGCTCGACAGGGAGCAGAAAAGGAAGGGGCAGTATTTTTACTCCGGCTGAATTATTCAAACCCAGAGGGAGGAACCTCGTCCTCCTCGTATTCCTTCCTGGCCTGCTCCAGCCTCTCTTTCTGGCTTTCCAGCTCCCTCTTGAATTCCTCAGGCATTCCCTCCTCCTCTGAATATATTTTTTCAATCCTCTGGAATTTCTCCAGGAGCTTGCCGATTCGGATGGTGAACTGCTTTTCGTATTCTTCCCGGGTATAGTCCTTTTTGAAGATTTCCTGGAAGAGTTTTTTCAGGTCCTGGTATTCGGGTATAAAGCCTATCGGGGTCTTAAGGGCACCGAACTCGTTATGCACCCTTCCCTCCATCCAGAGGAGCCAGACCTTCTTGTCCAGGATCTCGTTCGTGAATTTCCCCTTATCCTTCAGGAAATAATTAACAGAAAATATCAGGGGTGGCTTCTGGATTTTTTTCCCGAATCCCAGGTAATCCCGGATATACCGGCCAAGGGGTATGGACAGGAAATCCAGGTTGGCCATGGGGCAGTGCTTTCTCTCGCCAACCGCACCCAGGGTGGCAGCAGTGGTTTCGGATTCCAGGCTGGCTGCCATCAGGGTTCCGTGGCCCCAGCTAAGGGACTGGGCTACGGGAGGGGAGGTGTCCGAGTCCCTGCCCCCGAATATGAAGCCGCTTACCGGAACGCCCTCCGGGTCCTCTGCCTTTTCATCCAGGTTGTCCAGCTCGCAGAGTCTTATAGTGTAGCGGGCGTTCTTGTTTGCTGGGGGGATTTCTTCCCTGTCAGGCCCCCTCTTTCCCTTAAACCATTCCCCGGAGTAGTTGATTCCCTTTTCGGGAAGCTCCTGCCCCATCCCCAGCCAGTAGGGCTTCCCATCCACCACCAGAACATTGGAGAGTATCAGCTCCCTGGGCGTTGTCAGGGCCTTGTAGATAAGGGGGTCGTCCCTGGGGTTCACGTCCTGTATTATCCCGAATATTCCCTGCTCCACATTTACGGCATGGAGGGTGCCGTCATCCCAGGGCCTTAAATAGGCGATGTCATCCGCCACAATGGCCTGGCCCGGTATCATGGCAGTGGAGGTCTTGCCGCAGGCCGAGGGGAAGGCGCCGGTGAAGTAGGTCTTTCTTCCCTGGGGCCCCTGGGCTGCCATGATGAACATGTGCTCTGTCATCCAGCCCTTCTGGGAGGCCTTCTTTATTGCAAGGCGCATGGCAAGCTTCTTCAGGCCCACTGAATTGCCTGCATACTGGTTATTGACAGAGTATACGCTGTTGGTCTCCAGATCAATATAGATTCTCCTCTTGTCAATGTCTTTGCTGACCCCGTTCTCCAGCCTCCCTGCGGAGTGCAGGAAGAAGAAGAAATCCCTGGGGTTCTTCAGCTTCTTGAAATGCCCGTAGCCCTTCCTGTATAGGATGTCCTCGCTGTGGCAGACATAGGTGGAATCCGTTATCTGGAGTGCGGCCAGGGAGAACCTGGAATTCAGGGGCCCCAGACAGAAGAACCTTACAAGCATCTCCTTGCCCTCCATGCTTCCATCCAGGAAGCCCAGCACCTCCTTCAGGCCTGCCTCCCTTTCAGTTGAATTTATGTATCTGCTTATCTTCATGCCCTTTGGGAGCAGGTATTTGGTATTCCCCTTGTCCCTGGCCTGGTCATGATAGCCGTCAAAATGGACAGTATGGCCCTCCATAGAGAGGGGCTTCTCCTCCCCGGTTTTCAGGGCGAGCTGCCTTATGTAATCTATATCCTCCTGGGAATCCGTTATGACCGTTACCCTCCCGGGCCTGCACAGTTCTATTGCTTCCCTTACCCTTTTCAGGACATGCTCGTTCCCCAGTCCCTCAAGCTTCTTGCTGTTTTCTTCATCAAGCATTTCCATAACTATCAAGAATATGTTTGGGGATAAAGTTTTAATACTAAAAAGCAGAAGCTATTTTGACCTTTCCATGGTCCCCAGGTTATAGTGTTCTTTCACCATGGTCCTGAACCTCTGGAAGAAGTCCTTGCACATATCTATGTAGGTCCTTCTCCTCCGGTCATAGATAAGGTAGGAGTAAATCCACCAGAAGGTCCTGAGGAATATGTTTCTTGCACTGAATTCGGTTACCACCCTGCCGGTAAGCTCCAGGGTGAATAATCCCTCCTTAGTGGTCTGGGATTCCTGCCCCTGCACCCTTATCCTGAACCTTATATGTGTGTATTGGCTTCCTGCCGGCTTCCTGACCCAGAACCTGGCATAGAATTTGGCGGGGTCATCCGAGTTGTCCCATCTGAAATCGTCCTCGCCCCACTGGGAACTTGTAACATGGAAGAAATCTGCAATCTCATCCCCTATCTTTTTCACTATCTCAAAGGGGTTCTTCCCATGGTAGTCAAGGTAAACGTATCTTCCTGGTGCAAGGCAGTCATCCCTTATAACTATCTTTCCCATTTTAATTACCCTATTCTGTTTCTTCCTTGAGTTCCTTGAAGAGCTCTCTCATCTTCTTCATGTAGAATGAAACAAGGTCCCTGCACTGGGTTATGTATTCCATTCTCTTGTTATGGTAGAATATCCTGTGCCATAGGGTCCTGAGCATCTCATAGAACAGGGAGCGCTGCCATACCGTATCCTGGGGGTATTCTGTCCTAAGGTATGAACTCAATGTTATGGATGCATTGCCCTGCTTCTCTGTCCCTGAGCCGGAAACATCAAACCTTATCCAGAAGTAAGAGAACCTGTCAAGGTCCTTATGGAGCCACCATCTTATCTTGAACTTCTCCTCTGCTCCCTTGCCCCAGTTATACTGCTCCTCCTGTATGTCAGAGTCAGCGGCCTTGAAAACCGTTTTTATGAGCTCATAGGCCTTCTCATATATCTTCTGCGGATTTGGCCCTACAAATTTAAGGGTAACCCTGCCCGGCCTTTCCTCAAAGCACGTGTCGTGCATTAACAGCTTGGTTCTCGCAAATACTGGCATATAATTATATTAATACACAATAACTTATTAATAATTACTATGTTGAACCCTCAGGTTCAATATTTATGCCTTATTTAGGCTAAAGGAGGCATACTATGTTCGGGCTGCTTGGGCAGGTAATCGGGGTCATAATTATCTTAATAGGCGGGCTTCTAATGTTCTTTTTGCATGCCCCGGAGGAGCACCAGCCCCCTGAATTCGGCATTTCTTTTATCTTCATTGGCCTGATTCTGGTAATAATAGGCGGATTACTGCTTTTTGTTGCCTGACTGAAAACTTATATCCTTAAAAAGCAAATATAAATCATGGTTGACTCAAAGAAGTTAGTGGTGCCCCCGGGAGACCTGGTCATTGATGCGGCATTTTTAAGGCCAGGAAGAAAGGATTACCACCTTGGGGATTATGTGATAGTCAGGCCCACGGACCAGTGGATGAAGCTGAATCCCACAACGGTTATGGGGGGCTGTTCAGGGCTTTACTATTCCCTGATGTTCCAGTTCCCGAAATGGTACTACTGGCTCCATAAAGTGGATGAATGGATGGAGGTCTCCCCGGAATATGCAGAGACATACAATTTAACCATTGCGCAGAAGCAGAAGCTTGAAACAGCAATAAAGGGTGGCCTGCAGTCCGCGGCCCAGGCCGTGGCGGATTATGAACTCCTGAGGCATGACTACAGGAAGTACAGGGAAATACTGGACTACTGGAAGATGGGGAAGAAGGACGACCATGTCCTGAGAAGCCTGTTTGTGGACAGGGTGGATGCCTTTACAGGGGAGGGATACTCCCTGGTTACCATGGCAAGAAGGTGGCCCACTATAATAACGGATTTCATAAGGATGAAGGAAGCCTGGACAGATATTGAAAAGATAAAGGATGAACTGCAGGTCTCGCAGGCCGAGGCCACTGTTTTAAAGACAAAGAACGAGCTCTACAAGGAATGGAAGAACCTGTTCTTCCCTGATGTGAAGGAGAGGTTTGCAAGGATAAAAAACCTGATGCAGTCAAGGAAGAAGTCAGTGGATGAATACAGGGACTGGCTGAAGCCCTATATAGCCAGGTATAAGCTTATGAAGGAGAAGACAGAGGCAAAGCCCTCTGAGTATCTGGGCAATGTCTATATGGTCCCCGGATTCGGGCAGGCTTCGGCGCGTTCAGGTGTAAGGTTATTCGCATGGCAGGGATTTGTGCCGGGGGAGATGCACAAGCCCGAAAGAATTATAACTGAGAAGGGGCATCCCTATGGGATTGACCCCTATGACCATGTGGTTAAGGAATGGATTCCCAGGATTGAGGAAAAATACAAGGTCAAGATTTATGAAACAGAGAAGGAGAGGAGGGAGAAGGAGAAAACAGACAAGCCGGGGCCCTACACGATTGTTGTAAGGGATGAAATAAAAAAGGCAAAGGCACAGGACCAGCCCCATAGAAACATAAGGCAGATGGACCCCCATGCCGTATACTACAGGCTCTTTGACCTGAGATTCGACAAGGCCATGATTAAAACCCCTAAAGGCTGGGAGAAGGAGGACATGAACATATTAATAGACCATTTCCTGGTATCCCAGAACGTCCTGCTCCTGATAATACTGGAGCTTAAGGCCAAGGACCTGGCCTTTGACCGGTATGTGAATGAGATAATAGGGGTAAAGGAAGTGGAGGAAGAGATTAGGAGGGAAGTGGAAAGGGAATTCGCTGGTGAGGAAGAGAAGAAAAAGGGCAAGGGCTTCAGGGAAAGCATGGGCTCTGCAGGGGACAGGATTGCATCAGGCTGGAGAGGGGTCTCAAAATATGTCATAAGGCCCGGTCCTTATGAATCAAGGCTGAAGGAGAGGGTAACCAAGATGTATCTTATTCCTATGGCCGCTTATTTCTTCGGTCTTGTTGAATATACAAAATGGAAGATGGGCGTGCCTGGGGCAAAGAAGAAGTACTAGCTTTGGCCTTGGGAATTATGTGAGGTTGTTTCAATGCCGTTCAAGGTTGGAGTTTCCACTGGATTGTATTATATTGCGCACACAGAGGAGCTATCAAGCACGCTGAAGAAGATAGGCTATGCCCTGACCAGGGGAACCTCTGCAATAGAGATTTCCGGGGAGGTCCCGCATGAGATTACCTATACAGAGGGGAAGGAGGCCATAGCCCTGGCAAAGAAGCAGGGGCTTGACCTTGCGTTCCATGGCTCCCTGACAATACCCATGTGCGTCCCGGAAACAACATACTGGAGGGATGCCCATGACCACCTTATGAAATCCGTCAGGTCTTCTGTGCATTCCGGATGCATCTATGTTAATGTGCATGCCTGCCTGAGGGAGTGGCTGGAACTGATAACCTATGCGGGTGCAAAGCTGGAGATAACCATGTGCGATGACAGGGGAAGGTTCATATCCGAGATTCTCTTTGAAAACAAGAGGCTCAGGAAATGGTTCTCAAAGAATATGTGGAAGATAGGGGAGGGGCAATATCCCCATTATATTCTTTCTGATGCAGAGCTTATGGATGCCTCAAACAGGGCTCATACAGAATACAGGATAAAGGAGTCAAGGGAGGCGGAGAGGATAAGGAGAAGGGTTATAGGTGAGTATATAAAAACCCTCCCCCCTGAGGAGGCAGAAGCAATAAGGACGGGAAGGAAGCCACCACCTCCTCATATAGAGAAGAGGATAGATGATGAGATTAAGGCATATGCAGGAAAAGCTGGCAAGGAAGAGGCAAAGAAAAGGAGAGAGTATATAGAGGTGTTGGTAAGGAAAAAGCTCGCAAAGAAAAAGTACAAGGACAGGGACTGGACCATAAAGACCCGGGCAAGGCTGAACGATGCATACAAGATAATGGGGAACTACCTTTTCTTCACAAAGGACCCCATCTGGACCGCAATGGTCAGTATGTATCAGGACACGCTCTCAAGATACAGCATGGACTACTCGGATGATGACTGGCTGGATGATGCTTTAAAGAAGGCCGAGGATACCAATGACAGGATCTTCAAGGAGTTCTATTACGCTGTTATCGGCGCCAAGTATCTGGAGGGCCATATGAGGGA
The DNA here is from genome assembly GCA_030619735.1 of Candidatus Aenigmatarchaeota archaeon. Lineage (GTDB taxonomy): Archaea > Aenigmatarchaeota > Aenigmatarchaeia > QMZP01 > JAUXAV01 > JAUXAV01. The sequence continues at coordinate 10,896 of JAUXAV010000012.1, forward strand.
ATTATTGAAATGGATGAATGAGGAGTTCATACCAAAGGAGCTGAAGGGCAAGCCAGAACTCCAGGAATTTGCCAGGAAGCTGAACATAGTGATAGAGATTCCCGATGCCAGGGACCCCTCCCATGCAGGGCTGTTCATACTCTGGCATCCCAAGCAGGTGTATGCAGCTGTGAAGACCATAAGGAGGGAGCTTAATACAAAGATGGTCTGGTTTAATATAGACTTTGAGCATGTTGCAACCCAGGGTGTGGATGTTGTCTCGGTCCTGGAGGACCTTGCAAAGAGGGCTCCGGGTTTTGGCAGATACATAAAGGTAATACATGCGAATGCCCCGAATCCCCTGCACTCCCATTACCCAATAGAGCTTGGGGACACCAGCATTTATAGGCTGCTCTATATACTCAGGGAGGCCGGAATGGGGGAAAAGGAACTGGTCTATCTGATTTTTGAAAGGGGAGGAGGCAAGGACCCCTTCCAGCACGCTGTTGACGCACTGAAGCTCATGGCCAAATACCTGGAGAAGGGCACCCATCCTGACAAGCTGCCGCTGGATTTCTATGGGCTTAAGGAAACCGCCGGGGATGTGATACGCCAGGGCCAGATTATAAGGGACCACAGGTTCGAGCCCCTGAAGGATTTGTTTGAACTCCCGGAGGAGGAATGGGGGACACTCTCCACTGCTGCGCAAAAGAAGGCCAAGAGGGAGATATTCAAGAAAGAGGAATTGAGGTAGCTTTTTTTAACCTTTCACCCAATTCTAATTATGCCTGAATTGGAAAGTGGGAGAACAGGCTTCGTTTCCTATCTCCCGCCACCGACCGAGATAGACATAGCGTCAACCCTTCTCCTTATGGCTGTGGAAAAACGCGAGGTTGCCTGGGGGATAGGGACCGGCGGCAGCGTGGCCTCCTCACCTATTGTGCACAGGGGAATCGTCTACTTCGGTGCGAATGACCATTACCTGCATGCCCTGGATTTGAAGACCGGGAATGAGATATGGAAGTTCCTGACCCAGGGGCCTGTAGCATCCTCTCCCACCATACATAAAGGAGTAATATATATGGGCTCCTTTGATGGGTATATGTATGCAGTGTCTGTGGGAGGCAAGAAACTATGGAGGTTCTACACAGGGAACTACATATACTCCTCGCCTGTTATTTACAGGGACAGACTCTATTTCGGCTCAAGGAGCGGCTTCTTCTACTGCCTCTCCCTTGAGGGGAAGCTTGTCTGGAAGCATGAGGCTGGCGACGCCATCATATCCACACCGAGCTTCGGGGATGGCAGGGTCTACTTCGGCTCACAGGACAACAATCTCAGGTGTCTGGATGCCGGGACTGGTAAGAGGCTCTGGAGGTTCCAGGCGGGTGCATCAATAAATTCGGATTCAACTGTTTGGAATGGCAGGGTATATTTCGGCTCCTATGATGACAACCTTCGGTGTCTGGATGCCAAGACAGGTAAGCTGATATGGAAATACAACGCCGGCGCCCCAGTGTCCTCAAGGCTCTCTGAGGTCATGAATGGGGTGATATACTTCGGTTCACATAATGGAAGGTTGTATGCACTGGATGCAGAGAGTGGGAGAAGGCTCTGGGCATTCCAGACAGGAGATATGGTGTTTGCACGTCCCACGCTTTACAAGGGCATGCTCTACTTCGGCTCCTGCGACTCCTGGTTTTATTGCCTTGAAGCAGGGACAGGGAAACTGGTATGGAAATACCAGACCGGGGCTCCAATACCCTGCTCCTACTCCGCAATTGCAGAGGGCATTGTCCTCTTCGGCTCCTGGGACACCAATTTCTATGCACTGGAAGCCAAGACAGGGAAGCTGGTTTGGAAATTTCAAACAAGCCTTGATTATATGTCACCTGTTGAGGTGAATCCGCAAATAATAGACACTACTATGTCCCTTCCAGAGAAGGTGGAGGAAGGGCTTAAGGTAGAGATGGGGAAAGAGGTAAGGGAAAGGGAAGACTACGGAACATTCAGCACCTCCTATCTGGGGAGCGAGCTGAATAAGATGGAGCTGGATTTCGGGAAATATCAGAGGAAAAAGAAATACCGGTAATCTTTTAATTCCTTTTCTCAATTCTTATTATGGTCTGGGAAGAAGCGAGGACAGAGCACAGGGTTTATCTCCCTCCCCCTACTGCTATAGACATGGCAACTATCCTGTTCAGGATGAGGAATGAAAATATTGAAGCCACCTGGGGGATAAGGACAGGAGGCAGCATAACATCCTCCCCTACTGTGCACAAAGGGATTGTCTATTTCGGGGCGAATGACCATTACCTTTATGCACTGGATTCCAAGACAGGGAAGGAGAAGTGGAGGTTCCTGACCAGCGGGCCAATCGGTTCATCACCGGTTATTTATATGGGGGTCATATATGTAGGCTCATTCGATGGTCACATGTATGCAGTTTCACTTGAAGGGGGAGGGGGGGTTTGGAGGTATGACACAGGCGGAATTATATTCTCAACACCGGTTATTTACGGAAACAAGCTCTATTTCGGCTCAAAAACCGGCTTCCTACACTGCCTTTCGCTTGATGGCAAGCTCATATGGAAATATGAAACCGGGAGTGGCATACTCGCCAGTTGCAGCACAGGAGATGGCATTGTATATTTCGGCTCCGAGGACAGCAATTTCTATGCGCTTGATGCAGAAACAGGGAAAAAATTATGGAGCTTCCAGGCAGGTGATTCAAGTATAGAGTCTGTATTTATTGAGAACAAGTTATACTTTGGCTCCGATGACAATAACCTGCGCTGCCTGGAGGCAAAGACGGGTAAGGAGTTATGGAAATTTACAGCAGGGGGTCCTGTGGTTACAATGCTATCTGTCATAGATGGGGTGATACATTTCGGTTCGTATGATGGCAAGCTCTATGCCCTGGATGCAGAAACCGGGAGGAAGTTATGGAGCTTCAATGCAGGGGAGATAATATTCACGCGCCCGGAAATGCTCAGGGGGAGGCTCTATTTTGGTGCCTGCGACAACAGCTTCTACTGCCTTGATGCAGGGACTGGTAGATTGATATGGAAACATCAGACCGGGGGGCCAATTGCATGCACCTACCCTGCAATACATCAGGATCTTGTCTTTTTCGGCTCCTGGGACACCAACTTCTATGCATTGGATATTGAAACAGGGAAATTGGTATGGAAGTTCCAGACCAGCCTTAACTATATGTCCCCTGTGGAGATGGAAAGCAATATTGAGATGAGAATAACCCTGACAAAGGAGACATCAGAGAATTTAAAGGTGGAGACAGAAACAAAGGGAAGTGAAATTGAGGAATACGGCAGCATGAGCACCTCCTATCTAGGGAGTGAACTGAATGAGATGGATCTGGACTTTGGGAAATATAAAACAAAGAGCAAATACAGATAGGTTTTTATTCCACTGGGGCAAATATCTAGGTGGGGAAAGGTTTATAAACCCCTGGGTGTTATTATTTAACAGTGAGAAATATGGTGAAAAAGATTCCGATAGAGGAGAAGGATTTGAAGCAGGTCCTGGGTGAGGTAAAGGAATCCGGAAAGCCTGGAAAAAAGGCAGGGAAAGGGGGCAAGAAGGCAAAGGGTGTAGGGAAGGAGGAGCGGATAAAGATTCTGAAGGAGTTCACAAAGGCCCTCCTGAAGAAATACGGCTCCATTATAAGGTCTGTTGTGCTTTTCGGCTCCACCGCAAGGAATGAATGGAGGGGTGAAAGCGACATTGATGTGTTTATTATAATTGATGACACCAGGACGAAAATATCCCCGGATATGAAGGCCAGGATTGAGGACGAGATGGATGTTATTGCAAAGAAATGCCACAAACAGCTATCCATACAGCAGCCATATCTCCTGACAGAGTTCTGGAACATGGTAAGGATAGGCCATCCCATTGTATTCAACTTCATAAGGGAGGGCATACCTGTCTTTGACAGGGACATATTCCTGCCAATAAAGAGGCTCCTCCAGTTGGGGGAGATAAGGCCCTCCAAGGAGGCAGTGGAGAAATACATTGAGAGGGGGCCCAAGAGGGTAAAGAGGGTGGAGAACGCCAAGATGTACATGGTGGTGGAGGATTTGTATTATGCAATGCTTGAGAGCGCCCAGGCGGTTCTGATGTTCCTGGGGAAGTCCCCTCCCAGGCCGAGTGATGCGCCTGATGCCCTGAGGAAGAGCCTGGTGAAGATGGGCTTTGTAAAGGAGTCCCAGGTAAAGTTCCTGGAGGATATAATAGAGGTCAGGAAGCAAGTGGAGCACAAGAAGATAAACAATATTTCAGGGGCTGAGCTTGATGAATGGCTTGAGAAAACCAGGAAGTTCGTGAAGCTCATGCAGGGCCTTATAGTGAAGGTGGAGGTCCTGAAGAGGGAGAACATGATTGAGAAGAGCCATGTGATAATGACAGAGACCGCTGTCACTCTGCTGAAGGCCCTGAATAAAATGCCCAAGAAGGAGGAGAGCATGGCAGAGGCCTTTGAAAGGCACCTGGTGAAGCCGGGCATTATAGCACCAAAATACCTGGACATCCTCCATGAGCTGGAGAAGATGAAGGGCATCGTAAAGAAAGGCAAGGTCCTAGACCTCTCCAAGCAGGACATACTGATGTACAGGGAATACGTCAGGAAATTCATAAGGGAAGCCGGCAAGGTGCTTAAGAAGAAGTCTGCCTAATTCTATCTTTTCTCCAAGAATTCTAAGATTTTTTCCACCACCTGCTCTATTGAGAGATGGGTGGTGTCCAGGATGAGGTCGTATTGCTTTTTATTGTAGCAGTCCAGGCTGTAGTATCTCCTGTATCTGAGCCTTTCTGATTTTTTTCTCCTCTTTATGTTTTCCAGGGTCTTCTCCAGGCTGGTGTTCTCCCTCTCATCTCTCTTCAGGTCCTTAAAAATCCTCTCTGCGGCTACCTCATCCCTTACCTCCAGGAATACCTTTACAGAATGGGAAATGAAATGGAACCCGAGCCTTGAGTCTATAATGAAGTTGTCCTGCTTTTTGCCCAGGTCAGTTTGCATCTTATCTAACTCTATATCTATTGACCTGTCTTTCTCTGCTTTTCTTGAAATATCTAATAAACTAATCCCTCTCCTCTTTGCAAGGGTCCTCATCAGGTCCCCCACAGAGTAGTGCCTGAAACCAAGCTTTTTGGCCAGGAGCCTGGAAACACTGGATTTGCCTGAGCCGGGGTTCCCTGAAACCGTTATTATCATACCGCACCACTAAACCTTTTCTATCTCACCATGTCCCCGAGTTCTGTCAGGATATTGAGTATTGCCTTCTCCCTTCCGGGGTCGTCAAACATCAGGGTTCCCTTAATGCCCAGGGACATTATCTGTTTTATTAAATAGCTCAGGTTGAGGTCCGACTCGGAAAGGGGTATCTGCTTTATCTCCCCGGAGGGCCCGTAGGAGGAGGCTGAGAAAATGAAATAGGCATTGCTGAGCCAGTTCTGCCCCACACTGGCCCTGACCTTGTCCAGTATATTCCTGAAATCCTGCTCTGTTCTGAGTATGCCCGCGCCCCTTGCATGTATGTGCGCCCAGTTCAGTACGGGCTCTGTCCCTGTTGTCCTGGTGGATATCTCTATAACATCCTCCAGGGAGCCGAGCTCATTCACCTTTCCTGTTGTCTCTATTCCAAACCTTGCCTGGGTCCTGGTAGCGCTCATTATCTCGTTTATCTTGTAGATAACGAGTTTAGTTGCCTGCTCATGGGACATCCTGGGATAGAAGGTGGGGCATATTATGAACGCCCTGCAGTCCATTACCGAGGCCACTGAGGAGAATATCTTCAGCTCAGAATCTAGCTTTATATTGTCCTCCGGGAGGCTGGAGTTGTACAGGGCAAGCTCTATATTGTATTTCTTTGCTATGTTCTTTATATTGAGCAGGTCCCCGTAGTATTCCTTGTAGAGGTCTGAGGGGGAGGCAACCCTTGAGAACAAATCCTTTGGCAGGAGGAATGCCTTGAAGCCTGAATTATATATCTCCCTGAGTACTTCCAGGGCTTCCCTGACTGACCTGACCACAGGAATCTTGGATGTTCCATAGGCTATTCCAATCCTCATTCCCAGCCTTTCCTGTATCTTCAGGCTCTTTTTCCTTATCAGCATACTCCTCACCCTAACAAATTCCCATATACCTACTATATATATGCACCCACAAATAGAAAAAGGTGTTCCCCCTTCTTGGTATTTCTACGGGGAAAGAGAAACAAAACTAAATAGGACTAAAAATATAAGAATTTTTGGTCAGTCCCTGCCTTAGCACTGGGCGTACATTTCCTGGGACTGGCCGCCTGCCATTACCTTGTAGACGCACATGTTTCCAGAACCACAGGTAGCGTCATTGATGGTACCCATTACACCAGGCTCTATGTCGGCAGACAATGCAGGGCTTCCACCAGTGGGACTTGTCCTTGTTACTGTTACATCGGTTGTTGCTATCGTTTTTGTGCCTATGTTTCTGACCGTTAGGGATACTGCGGCACCTGTACAGTCGGATGAAACCAGTTGTATGCCTTCGGTTGTCCTGCCCCAGATTATGCTGATGTATGCATAGGCTGCCCCTGCAATTGCTATTGTTATCAGAAGTATTATGATTATTGCTATTATTGGAGATATACCTTTCAAGTTAAACCCCTCCTTGTAATATTATTATTCTTTCCCCTTTATATATTAT
>JAUXAV010000216.1 GCA_030619735.1 Candidatus Aenigmatarchaeota archaeon
TATACTGATGAAGGGTTAGTACGCCTATATAAAGAGGCTGGTGGAGAAGAACGAGTGTTAGACCTCTGGGACTTTAATCAACATGCACAGAAGAAGTGGGGAATACCCTTTATCTACATAGAGCCTGACCGGTGGGATAAGCTGGTGGGCAAAGAAGAGGTGGAAGGTGAGCAATAAGGATATCACGGGTCCGGTGGATAAGGTAACTAACATTGTTGTTGACCTGGGGCCACGGCTCATAATGGCCAGCAGTGAAGTCTTGGGTACCTCAGACAACATATCCATCCACGTCGCTGAGTCGACAAAAGAGGAGCTGGAGAAACTGAAATCAGCCTATGAGATTCGGCTGGTCAAGATGCTTGGTGAAGGAAAAGTTGAGGCATAGAGCATGATTTGGATAACCCAATGGCTCTGTCCTAGCCGGCACTGTGCTATTGCTGTCGCTTGGGACGACCAGACCACAACTCCTGAGGAAGCTGAGCACCAGGGCGAGCAAGTTTTCAGCAAGGGCATAGTCAACCGGTGGTGTGGCATTTGTGGCCAGAGCCTTCACGTGGAGCATGGGCGCACCTCCTTTAAGACGATGGACGAGGCTAAGCCCCGCCTGGAGTCGCTAGAGAGGGCAAACTTGCTTGCCCGAAACATCTTAGGAAAGGACAAATGAAGATAGTCACTAATATTACCCTGAGGGTGGCTTGACAAACTTCCTCATCTCTGCTATAAACGGCAAGCCTGAGCCGGTAAGAATGACGGCTTATGAGCCTCTTTTACCCCAACAGGAGAGGAAAGCAAGCCGTCTCGGCTCAGGCTGGACAAAGGAGGGCTTGCCGTGAACGGAGGAGACTATAATATCATCAAATTAGATGGCTTAGAGTGTGGGGTTCTCATGGGGGTAATTATGCAATTAGACGCCAAGCAGCGGCAAGCTTTATCGGGGGTCTGGGAACAACTGGTGCAGCTTAAGAAGAAAGCCGAGGAAGAGGCTGGGGTAAAGAAGGAAATAATTCCTGGTGGGATGTTAAAGCTTACCGATAAAGATGGCACTGTAATAATCAGAGAGCCTTATCCTTTTGAGATTGAGGGGAATTGAACGGCTACCTATTGTGCTTTTCACAGCGGCTGCCGCTAACGCTTAATAGTTGGCCATCACAGTAAAGCTTTAAGAGCTCGCAGTTATTTTCACAATCCTGACAGTGAGCTATCTCGGTTCTATGATTAGACTCCAGAATAGCGTCTCCCCTAAATTTTGTAGCGCGTCCATTCATATTCTCTTTTATAAGTACTGCTATACCTATCGCCCCCATGTAGCTACAATTTTCGGGAACTAACACCCGGCATCCCAGGGCATCCTCAAAGCACTTGACAATTGCCTGATTTTGTGCTACCGCCCCCTGGAAGACAATCGGCGACACCAGCTTCTTACCTTTAGCCAGGACAGCCAGGTAGTTGCCTACCAGGGCTTCACAAACCCCCCTCAAGATATCGCTTGTAGGTCTGCCCTTACTTAGCTGGGAGACGGCCGCGCTCTGGCAGAAGATACCACACTTGCCCGGAAGCACCGCTGGGTCTTTGCTCTATAGGGCAATCTCACCAACATCCTCAATCTTAACTCCTAATCTAGCAGCAATGGTTTCAATCATGCTCCCGGTACCGCCGCCGCAATCACGGTTCATCTGGAAGCCGGTTAGGAGAGCATCCTTGACTAGCATGAGCTTACTATCCTCACCCCCGATATCCAATATAGTCTTAGCCTCTGGATACTCCTTCAAGCAGGCTACTACGTGAGCCATAATCTCCGTATTGGTATAGTCCGCCCCTACCAGTGCCTTAACAAATTCCTTGCCGCTACCGGTGACACCGACCCCAGAGACCTTAACCTTGGGCAGCTGTTTCAGTCCCTCTTGGACTGTGG
>JAUXAV010000172.1 GCA_030619735.1 Candidatus Aenigmatarchaeota archaeon
AGACCTACTAAATAAAATTTACGAGGAAGAAGTACCGCCCAGAGGCATACCATGGTGGGGCTGGGCCATCATTGGTGGCGTGGGCATAGCTGGAGCTGGTCTTGCCTTAAGATTTCTATCACCACTCTTGTACAAGAAGAAAGAAGAGTAGAATGAAGGCCGCTATTCCTATATTATTGGGGTTAAGTGCAGCTACCTTTATGCTGGTTACCCTACCGACCTTTCTTAGAAACATTCTTCCCCGGTTAGGCTCCAGAGTTCAGTATAGAGACGGGCTTTACTATGTTGCAGTTAGAAATCCCGGGGAATGGCACGAAATCCGAGAGTTTATCCAGCCCAGCAATCCAGATATCATCGCCTTCTATTCTCAGATTGGCTCAGATGTGTGGAACTGCCTTGACTTTGTATGCCGTAATATTTCCTATCGCAGGGATATCGGCGAGTTTTGGCAGCTACCATCAGAAACAATAGCCACGGGGCAAGGTGATTGTGAAGATTCAGCCATGCTTTTAACCAGCTTGCTCAAAAACTTCACCAACGCCCATGTGGTTTTGGGCAGCCTTCAGGGCTGGGGGCATGCCTGGGGGGCTAGTGAAGAGGGTGAGATTTTGGAGACAACCTACACCCAGGCCACGATTGTCCCCGACCCTGAGAATTATCGCCCATACGTCTATTTCTCAGACCGAGAAGTAATAGAGATGTGGCTAGGTGCCCTGAGAGAGGTCTTTGAGCTTCGGCGCAACGAAGCCAGAAAACTTAACTTAATGGCAGGGGTATTGACTTGACATTTCAGAAAAAATGGCATAGCATTTAATTAGACCTTCGGAGCAAAGCTGATGAAAGTTCAGCTCCGAAGGCTTTTTGCTTTCATCGGCGGCTCCAAGGCATTTCAAAGGGGGGCTGACAACCCGGAAGGGTCCGGGGCAGCCCCCCTTTACTTTTCGGGTTGCTGGCCCCAGCGCCAAAGGTCGATGGCGGCGAAGTAAAAATAAGGAGGTAAAGCGAGTGGCAGAAAGAGCACTTGCACTTGCTGCTCCGAGGGCAGAGGAAGTGACCCGAACAGTAAGTATGGCTGCCGGCGCCGGTATCACCGGGCTGGCTGAAGGGATGATTGTTAGAATCGCCCCGCAAATGGGCGCCGCGGCACCCGTGCTCACCTGGGGTGCCTTGATCGGTGTGCCAATCTTTGGCATCTTTGGTGCCCTGTTCACCAGAGGAATCCTTGGTGACGTGCTCACGGGGGTAGCTGCAGGTGGAATCGGTGTTCTTGGCTACTCACTACCTGAGATGATCTCGCCGACTGTAGGCCGTAGGGCAATCTCGCGTGGGAGCAATCCGGTCAAACTACTGGCGGCAGGGATACCTCAGAGGGTACAGGCATTGGCTGCGGCATCTAGAGTCGGCCAAGTGCCAGCCAATGAGTCACTTATCCCTATCATGGAAGATCAGGGAATTTTAGTCTAGGGGGAGCAAAAATAATTAGGTTGGTTGCTGGAATGCCAACCAACCAGGGAGGAAACAATGCAAAGATTACGAAACCTAAATCTAATCCCGACTGGTGCACCAGAGATTGACAAAAATCCCTGCACGATGCCAGAGGCTACACTCTATAAGGAAACCCTGATGCTTGGGCCACTTGACGGGGATGAGTTGGCCATCTTCAAAGCTCAGTTCGGTGCTTTACTGGCGGCACCCGGCAGTGAGGAACGGAAACTGATGCTTGACCGTCTCAGTACCTATGTAATCGCCTTAAGAGCCATCAAGCATGAGCTTAAAGACATCAAGTTCAGAGGTCTTAACCCTGAGGACACAGAGCTTGGCTTCGGGCATATCAGACCAGTATTCACCAAGGTCGGCGGCACCGTTAAGGGTAACTGGCAGATAACCCTTACTACCAGCGCCACCTACCAGGCATGGCTGGGAGAGAGCTTAACCGCCGGTTATGCTATGGCAGATAACTTCGGGCTGGTGATTACTCACCTCAAGAGCCTAGTAACACCAGCGCCATTTATGGCCGAGGTTGCTTTTGAGGTTGGACGGACAGGGATATTGATTCCTGTAGATGTAAGAGGCTTAAGGGTCGGGGATACCGAGAACGGTGTCTCCATTGTTCCTATTCCCACCTTGATTCTTAAACCCGAGGCAACCTTTTTAGCTACGGCAAGGGCTGATGTAGCCGGGACAGATGAGATTGTGCTTGGTGGCCTGGTTATTGGTCTGGGTAAGGCTCTCAAGCAGACTACCACATTCCCTACATAATACTGATTATCTGCCCAACGGTCTAAAACCTAAAATAAAATAAAGAATACCCAGGAGTCCCAAAGAGAAAGGAGGCGAGGGGTATGCGTGTAAGTCTATTAAAGATCTCACATGAGGACTTATTCCTAGACCAAGGTCATTTACTGGCTCTTGGCTTCTTTGAAGGTTGGGCCTGCTTCCGTATCAAGCACAGGGAGTGGGCAAATCTTGAGCCTTGGTCTCTCGGT
>JAUXAV010000109.1 GCA_030619735.1 Candidatus Aenigmatarchaeota archaeon
CCCTTCTGGGGGCACGACTGCTATTCCAGGCCCAGGGACATTGTGAAGACAGCCATAAAGGCAGGGCTTGACGGAATATCCGTAACAGACCACAACAGCCTGAAGGGGAGCGCGGCAATAAAGGGAATAGCAAAAAGGATAAGGGGCGATTTCATAGTCATACCGGGAATGGAGGTAAAGAGCAAAAACGGGGACATCCTGGCCTACGGCGTCCAGGAGGAAATCCCCCTGGGCCTCTCCCCTGAGGAGACCATTGAGAAAATCCTGGACCAGGGAGGGATCCCTGTAATTGCCCACCCGTTCTGCGGCCCCTTCACAAAACTGATAACCAGGAGCAAATGGAGCGAGAGACTGATAACCGGGCTCTCCATCAGGTTCAGGAAAAGAATCGGGATAGAGGTCTTCAACGCAGGCAACAACAAAAGAGGGGACAGGAAAGCCCTGGAGCTTGCCAGCAGGCTCAGGCTCCCCAGGTCTGCGGGCTCTGATTCCCATATCCTGAAATCCATAGGTTCAGCAGGAATAGTCTGCGATTCAGACCCCCTGGAATCCCTCAGGAAGGGCAGGGTCAAGATATTCGGAGAATACTATCCCTTTACCGTCCCCCTCAGGGTCTACTGGACAAAATTCAGGAAGCTCTTTATTTAGGATTATCCAGCCGGTTTGATTATCCGGGAAACCTAATTATAACTATTCAGAGTTCATTTTTGAATTCAAGCCCTTCCAGGATTTTTGCTGCATTCTCAGGAAGGACATCTCTTAATGCGACAAGATACTCCTGCCAATACCCAATATCCATCTTGCCTTCCTTATAGTCTATGTTCCCGGTTTCCACCTTGAATGGGACCAGGCCCTGTGTCTTGAAAAACCTGTCCACTGAGAAGTAAACCCTTGCATCCTGCTTTGTGCGGGGCATACTCTCCATTCTCCTCAGGGCCACCCTTGAGTTTCTTGTCGCCTCAGTGAACAGAAGCATCCTGGTAACCTCATGATAGACAAGGCCCTCAAATGCCAAGTCAGTTAAAGCATTTACCGCCTTGTCAGATATTATTACCTTTGCCCTCCTTCCATGCGGTGTGAAACTGCCTACTGCCCAGTTACCTGATTTTTCATACAGCCCCCCGGGATAGCTTCCTGCTTCATCTGTTACAAACAGGTCCATATCATATCTTTCTGCAGTCCCTGTTACATCAGGGAATATTCTGTTAAATACCTCATATTTTGCTTTTACAGGACCCTTAAGATCTTCATCACTAAGGAAGAGCTTTCTTGCTTCTGACATACTTATTTGGATGATGCTAAGCTTTTTAAATAAAACGACCCCCATATAGCTCAGGAAGGTAACCAATATACATGAAGGCTATCTTTTGGTATCCTTTATAAGATACTGGTCCGTGTCCGGCACAGCGCTCAGGAACCTGCAGTCCTTCAGGACCTCCCTGGTCTTCTTCTCTGTATAGCCGAAAGACTCAGCCACATTCTTCTCAGAAACCACCCACCTGTTTGAGACCCTGTCAGCAAGGCTGTGCAGGACATCCCTGAAATTATGGGGGGTTTTTGAAGAGTCAAACCAGATAGAGTAGCGCCTGTTTATCGGAGAAGACTCATTGAAGTAAACCAGGCCCTGCCCGGGCTCCACCAGGAAGAGCGAAACAGCCTTGTTATCAAACTTATTCACATAGGCTATCGTGGATGAGGAGCTCTTCTCCCCCACCAGGACAATTACGGAATGGCCCTTTAACCCCTTCAGCTTCTCCTGGATTTTGGTGACCAGGTAGTTCGCATTCTCCGAATGGACGGGCTTGATTATTATCTGCAGCCTGTCCCTGGAGCTCAGGAAATGCTTTGTGAATACCCTTATCCAGACCTCGTCGTCCCTGGGCTTTGCCTCCATCCTGGGCCCCTCAAAGAATCCCTCGGGACTGAAGTCTATGACCCCCTCGGACTTGAACCTGGTTTCCAGGAAGCTCGCATAGTTCTTTGCCAGGGTCTCTGCCCTTTCCCTTATTTCAGCCTCCTCCCTGCCCTCCTTCAGGGTCCCCAGCTCAGGCTTGATTATATCCTCTTTCCCGGCCCCCTCCTTGAAGAAGACCTTCTCCTTCGCTTCCTCCTCGGGCTTCCCCTTGACCATCTGCTTGAAATGCTCCATGCAGAACCTCCTTTTCCTGGCAATCCAGCAGTCCCTGCACAGGAGGTCCTCGCATCCCTTTGCCAGGCACCTCCCTGCCCAGTCCATCCTGCCTTCAACCTTCCTGCTGCACCTGGAGCAGAATTCCATGTCCCTCTTGGAAAGAATCTTGTCCAGGTTCTCCTCTGCCTCCCTGGTGTTCTTCTCTATATCACCCTTCAGGCTCTGCCTTGCAATATCAATCTCGTTTATGATTTCCCTTTCAGCTTCCTCCCCGCTCATGCCTTCACCTCTCCCCTCTCCCTGAACACGGTCCTGAGCTCGCTCACATACTGCCTGAGCTCCCCTGACCTCCTTTCCAGATCCCTGGCTCGGGACTTCAGGACCTGCCTCTTTATGTCCTCCAGAATCTTGTTGAGCTCCCGGGAGTTCTTCACCAGGGCAACATCGGCCCTTACTATCTTCTCCATATCCCCATTAGTCAGTTTCTCGTTCCAGAGCAGGACCTGGTCCTTAATCTCCTCAAGCAGGAGGTCAATCTCATCCCGGACAGCCTCAAGCCCCCCTACTATTTCCCCCTCCTCTTCCTTATAGGCCAGCTCAACCACAGAGAAAAGGGTCTCCTTCGCCCTTACCAGCTCCTTCCTTAACAGGGTCCTGACGTTCCCGTCCGTATCCCTGGCTCTGCCCTTCAGCGCATAATTGTAATGGGGTATGAGCTTATTCACCTCTTCCAGGTCCTGCCCTACCCTTCTCCTGACCTTCATCCAGTCAAACACATTAACCAACTCCTGCAATCTCCAGGACTATCAATGGTCACTCATCATCAGGAAGGTTCAGCTTCTTCTTTTTCGCCCTTCTCAGGATTTTCTGCCCGTCCTTTATGTCCTTGAGCTTTAAAGCCTCCATGGCCTCCTTCATATCCTCCTGGGTCTCCTTCTTTCCCATCTCCAGCTCGAATTCCCTCTTGAGCTTTTCCCTCTCCAGTCCAGCCTTCATTGCCTCCTTTGAAAGCTCACCCCCGGCCTTCAGCCTCTCTATCTCCTTTTCATTCTCTGCTGCCCTCAGCTCTTCATCATGCTCGGCTTCCTTCTCCTCTGTAATCTGCTTCCTGATTCCCCTGCTCTCCAGGTATTTCTCATACTCAGGCGGGAAGTTCCATATAAGGGAGAAGGAGACAAGCCCTATTCCCCAGAGCCCCAGGGTCTTCTTCAAATCCACCTCAATGCTCTCCCTCAGCCTTTCCAGGATTTCCCTGTTCCCATAGAGATCATCTATCTTCCTCTTCTTCACCTCAGGGGTTATCACCCTTGCCAGGAATTCAACTGATATCTTACTGTACAGGTCCTCAAAGGTCAGGACATTCCGGTCCCTCATCAGGTTTGCGAAAAGCTTGTCAGGACTGGCAACCCTGAACCTCATCTCCACAGTGGAATTGATTTTCCTGTCATCCCTTGTCCAGAGCCCGGTGATATCCCTTCTCAGGCTCTTTATCCCCTGGTCCACCAGGATTATCTCTGTCAGCTCCCTGTTGAAGATATTGCTTACCGTGTGCTTGCCAGGGCCGAACTTGCCTGTAATCTTGCCGTCCCTTTCTATAAGCCCCGTCTCATCCGGCCTCAAAAGAATCTGCTTCCTGAACAGGCCCCCGACCTGGTTCTTGAAGAATTTCTGCGCAATCACGCTCTCGGCATGGTCCCAAGGCTTTGCCATGATAAAAAATTA
>JAUXAV010000075.1 GCA_030619735.1 Candidatus Aenigmatarchaeota archaeon
CCCAATAAGCAGGGCCCTGGTGACAACCCTGAAAATCTTATACGCGATTATAATAAAGATAAAAAACCCTACGAATAGCAGTATTATCTGCGGCTGCATGAACTGCCCCAGGGCTTCAGCAATAGCCATGGTATAATATTGATTTTGGCATTAAAATTAGTTTTCAATCTTTACACCTTCATAATCAATTGTCGCATCCACTATATACAGGCCGGAGTTCTTCCATTCCCCCTTCACCTTATTAGCTATGCCAGAATCAAAGGATATCGCAATACCACAGTCCCCGCCTCCTGCCCCAGAGAGCTTCCCTGCGGCCCCGTTCCTGTTCGCAATCTCACTTAAGGATTTCAGCTCAGGGGTCTCTATATTAACCCCTGATTTCTCCCCGAGTTCCCTCAGGAAGTCTTCATTTTTTCTGAGGAGTTCCAGAACCTTCTCCTTGTTTTTATCCTTCCAGGCAGGAATCAGTTCCCTTACCAGATTTGCAATTCCATCATACAGCCTTTTGTAATCCTCTGGGCTTGCCTTTGCCCATTCATTCAACTGCTTCACCATAGCACTGGTACTTGCGCTCTCCCTGGTCCATCCTATGGAAAGCTGGAAGCCATCAGGTATCTCCAGTTCCTCAACCCCGAAGGCAGGCCATTCCTGTTCTACAACATCCCTTAGGCTCTCACCTGCTTCCAGTTTTTCCATCAACCACCTGGGGTCAAACCTCTTATACACAAATACCCCTCCATAGGTTGAGGCTGCAACATCAAAGGCAGAGCCCACCTTTCCCTGAACAAAATAATGCGCTATGGCAGAAAGCTTGTATATCCTGTCCTTTACCTCTCTCCGGGATATATCCTCCCCATTCAAGGCCAGAATCCCTGCAACCGTGGCAACCACCGAGGCAGCAGAGGAACCGAAACCCACCTTCTTGACTTCCCCTCCTACCTCAATCTGGCTCTCCTCCCCCCAGCTTCTAATCCTGAATTTATTTTTAGCCCCTTCACCCAAATATTTCAAAGCAGTCTCTATCGCACCCTTTATGAACTGGGTGTCCTCCCTCTCCTTTTCAGAAAGCTCCCTGCCCCATTTCAATTCCTTACCGTCAAACTCCCCTTCCAAATCCCTTATCCCAAAATCATCAATTGTAACAGAAATCCTCTCAGCTTCCTCTATCTCAACAAAAACCCTCTTGTTCACAGAGGCCACAATCCCCGGATTCCCAACCTCCAGAACAGCCCATTCCCCTGAAAGAAATAATTTACCAGGCGCAGACACCTTAATCATAAAAATCAACCTATGGAATTCCTGAAAACCTGGAATCCTGCCTCCTCTATTGCCTTTGCTATCCTTTCCTGCAATTCATTTCCAGGTGTAAGGGAAACCATCAGACCCCCTCTTCCAGTCCCTGTAAGCTTTGCTCCTGTTGCACCGTTATCCTTTGCTATTTTTATTAATTGTTCCAGCTCATTACAGGAGACCCCAATCTTCCTGAGGAGCTCCTGGTTCTCATCCATAAGCTTCCCGATTCTTTCAGCATCAGAATCTGCCAGGGCCTGTTTGGCCTCCTGGGCTATTTCTCCTGCCCTCTTAAAAATCCTTTCAAATTCTTCAGGGCTCTCCTCCCTCCTCTTCACAACATCTGCAATCACCTCTTTGGTGTCAGATGTTATGCCTGTATTTCCCTCCACTATTTCCAAGGGCCTTGCCATACTTATCCTCTCTATCTTTGGAGGGTCACCCTTTGTGAAAAGTATGATTCCTCCATAAGTAGCAGCGGTATTGTCAATACCTGATGGCGTCCCATGGTATGCCTTCTCCCCTTCATAAGCAGCCTTATTGATTCCCTCATCATCAAGCCCCAGGTTGAAGTGCTGGTTCAAGGCCCTGGCAAGTGATGCACACTGTGCCGCACTCGCCCCCACACCCGAGGCAGCAACCAAATCCCCCTCAAATGTTATCTTAATTGGGGTTCTTTCCACATCCACCTTCATGAAATTAAGAACATTCATTATAGCTTCATCCGCCTGTTCCTTTTTCCCCTCCTTGTATCCAGGAGTTTCAGGCCTGTTGTCCACAACCTCAAATCTGCCAGAATCCTCAACCTTTGCAGTGGTCTTCTTTCCCAGGGCAGCAGCTATGGCAGGGACACCATGCACTACAAAATGCTCTCCAAACAGTATTACCTTCCCGTACCCAAATCCCTCTGAAGCCATATTCAAAATTGTGCAAAAGGCTTAAAAAGGTTACTGTTTCATTAATGCTCAAGGTGTAGTATGTCTGAACTATTCAGGATTGACGACAGCAGGATGCCTTTAAGGTTAGGAAGCGCCCTCAGGGTTCCCAGCTATGCATATCCGAACTGGGGAATCCCGCTTGGTGCATACCGAATAGAAAGCGACACAACCTATACAAGCGAATGGAGAGAAGGGTCTCCCAGACAGATGCAGTATGTTATAGATGCTGTTCTGGAGGCAGGCTTTGGTAACAACTCCCAGATACTCAGGGACTCCTGCGCAAGGGTCGTTGCCCAGGAGGTCAGAACACTCTCAGAGAACCCGGCCATAAGAGGAAGAATCAACTGCATGGACATAGGAGCCGGAGTAAGCACTATCAATATTTTCGATGCAATAGATGACAATTACAAGGGCAGGGTCTTCTTTACACTTGTGGAACCTTCAGAGAAGAGGGCAGAGGATGCTGCTTCAAAGCTCTCAGAAAAAGGCCTTAACAGGGGCAAGGACTACAAAGTGATAGTAGCCCCGGACCAGCACCTGCTTGCACTTGTCAAACCAGAAAGCCAGGACATTGTTTCATATGTTGCAACACTTCATCACCATTCCTATATAGACACACCTGTAAAAACAGTTTATGTCACAATGAAAAAGGGAAGAAGAATGTTAGTGGTTTCAGACTGGCACAACCCCGAATGGGAGCATCCAAACAGGGTATACAAGGCCCTGAAAGAGGATTTTGATGCTGAGGAATTCAACTGGGAAACAAAGGAGCAGGACCTGAAGGCTTTTGCAGAAGCCTACCCCAAAGCCCTTGAAAAGGCCCCAGAACTCTCACCCCTGGACCATGCATCCTACATGCAAATAAGGAAGTTCTGGCAGGGCTATGCCAGGGTAAGGAAGAAAGCAATAAAGGCAGGAGAGTTTGATGAGAACGATGATATACTGATGCTTGAGGCCCATATCCCTGTTGAGAGGCAGAATGATATTCTAAGAAAAGCAGGGTTCACATTATATCCGAGGTTTCATGAGGATTCAAATAGGAAAGATACTGTAAAAGATAATCCTGAACAGCTCCTTGTGGACAGCAGGCTTCTGATGACAACAGTTGCATACAAGCAGTGATTTATTAAATTTTTAACCCTTCAAAAACTCCTCCAGCGCAATCTTGGTCCCAGGAGTGAAATCCTCACCCCTTTCAAGCATTTCCTTTATTTTATCTAAACTGAGAAACTTTACAAACTGAACCTCTTTCTTGTCTATTTTAAAAGGCCCCTCATGCACGCATTTAAAGAGCATTATAATCTCCTGGTCGTTCTCGAAGCGCTTCCTGAACTTCATAAGAAATTCCAGCTCAGCTTCAATGCCTATTTCCTCTTTCATTTCCCTTTTGGCAGCTTCTTCATAGCCTTCTCCCGAGTCTATATGCCCGGCTACATCGCCCCAGTAGCCGGGATACTTGTCCTTCTTTAGGGACCTTTTCTCCAGCAGGATTTCGCCCCTGGAATTGAAAACGAAAACATGCGCGGCCCTGTGGATTTCATTGCTGGAATGGACTTCCCTCCTTGGTTTCTGGCCTATTACCTCGTCCTTCTCGTTCACTATGTCAAATATTTCGGTCATATCAAACCCTTAATATCTTCTATTACCTTTTTATTGTTATTTGAGGCCTTGGCGAAGACCTGGTCAAAAAACTCCCTGAAAAAGGGAACCTCTTTATTGTCAAAAATGATAATTCCTCTTTTGTTCCTGTCAGGATAAAGGGCAAGGGAAATGGTTTTTTCATCATACACCAAAAAGCTAAATGGGTTTTTTCCTTCAATAAATCTCAATTGGATTTTGGGATTTTCTGATACCTCGTTCCACTCACCCAGGATTGATAAGGCTTCTTGCCTGCCCTTTCCTGCCACGTCCAGAATATCCTCCTTCACAAAGGACAGGGAAAAAACATATCTTATATCAATATCCCTTTTCAGAGCCTCTAGGAATATCTGATAGAACCTTTTCTGCTCTTCATACACCCTCTGGGAGGACATGAAGATTGAAGGTGTTTTGCAATACACATAGAAAATCCTGGAGTCCTTCAAAAAATTTCCGGCCATGTCATAATATGCTTCACGACCAACTCTAAATTCAGCCATATTAAAACAAATGCTCCTTGGTTATTTTCACACCCTGGCCCGGCCTTGTGATTATGATGTCCTCTATATTGGGAAAGCCCCTTATCCTTTTTGCGATTTCCTTCGAGTCCTTTTCTAGGCACAGGACCTTTACCTGGGGCCCTCCGTCTATTGTGAAATAGCATTCCAGACCCTGGTCCCTCCAGTCCATTACAGCATGCACTATATCCATGGTTCCTGCATTCCAGTAGATTACAGGAGGGGTTGTGGCAATAGCAACAGCATGCATCATCAGGGCATTGGTTTCAGCTGCCTCACCCAGGGCCTTGAAGTCCTTCTCACCCAGGGCCTTCCTGATGGTCTCTATATGTTTTGGAATAACATCATCCCTCCATGCCTTGTAATAGGGGGAATTGGCAACGCTCTGTGACATGCCTGCCCTGCTCTTCACCTTCTTATCCTTCTTGGTTGTGACAGCAATAACCAGCCTGAACTCAGGCCAGTGTTCGGGAGGAAATAGCTGCTCTGCATAGCAGTCAGAGCCGTCCTCATTCTCTCCTCTGTGCCATTCAACAAACCCAGCATGTATGCTCCTGGTTGCTGAGCCTGACCCTCTCCTGGCAAGCATGCTGAGCTCTTTCTCCCTCAGCCCCAGCTTCAGGGCCTCATTAACTGCTGCAGCCAAAGCTGCGAACCCTGCAGCAGAGCTGGCAAGCCCCGCGGCCGTGGGGAAATTATTGTTGCTCACAATCTTTACCTTCAGGTCCTTTGCCTTTTCCGGATATTTTTCCCTCACCACCTTCAGGAAGAGCCCCACATAATCATCATACTCCTCATCACCCTTCCCGTATTCTTTCCCGTTCAGGATAAGGATGTCCTCCCGGTATTTGGGGTCAAACTCCACAGTGGTATGCGCATTCAGACCTTCAGTTGTCATGCTTATACTCCCTGTCTGAGGGAGCATAAGTTCCTTGTTCCTCTTCCCCCAGTACTTGACCAGGGCAATGTTCGCATTTGCTATAGCGGATGCCTTTGCCATAAAACCACTTGCTGCTATATTTTATTAAGGGATTTAAATATTGAATTCCAGCCTCCCGTATTTTATCCTGATTTTGTAGCCGGAATCCTTCAGGGTATGGAGCTTGAAGGAGCCGAACCGGTGCTTCCGGAACATATGGGAAACCATTGCCTTTACAAGGACAACGCTGCTGACTATCTTTATGGTTATC
>JAUXAV010000047.1 GCA_030619735.1 Candidatus Aenigmatarchaeota archaeon
TCAAGTGGCTCGCTAAGATAATCAGATACATCTCTTCCGGTTATCTTGGCATAGAGAGAATACTCGCCAGAGCTCAAATCACCTGGAATAGGAATGTCAACGCTTGCCTCATATGGCATTAATTCCTTCGATTCTTCAATGTCAAGGAGCTTTATTTTACCATGCGCCTTTTCGTCAAACCATTTGGCAATATCCCACCCAAAAAGGGAAATGTTAATGATTTTGCCTATAGCTACATACAAGTTGGCATCCTCGGGTCTCGGCCCCCGGTAATCAAATTTGACGGCAACTTTACAGGTAGCTCCTGCCTCTACTGGGGTATCATAGCCCACGATTCCTAGATTCTCAATTATCCCTTCAGCTGGGATGCCGATGATTGTTATCACATTGGCTAGGTACTCAGTGAATATGTCGCCACCGGTAATGCCCATTATCTTGACATAGAGACCGTATTCGGTGCCGGGGCTTATTGCTGAGGTTATTGGAATATCTATGTGGTCCTCAAAAGGCTGCCAGTCAGGAGCCGACGGCACGCTAAATGCTTTGTCTGCATTTAGCACCTCATCGTGGGGATCCCAGGGCCTCTCCTGCCATATAGCGGCGTGAAACTTACCGGTTACAGCGCCATCCATGTGGTCAAAACCGACATTCACCCGGCACCTGTCGCCAACTTCTAATTCCAAGACCCCAGGGGGCTCTACCGGGGAACCGTCATTCTTGCTGTAGGAGAGTATTCTGAAACTCCTAAATCCTACCTCTTCAAGCGGGACTTCACCAGCAACTAAGAAGGTAGTTTTTCCACTAGCTACTGGCGGGAATGGGGGTAGCATTATTTTATCAATCGAATAAGTTGGCCCAGCATAGGCTTCTACTTCAAGTATGAATTCGCCTTCACGCTCAAAACCTCTAAGAAAGGTAATCTCAAAGTTGCCACCAATAACCATTGCACCCTCAGCCACAGTTGGTGAACCGATTATGGGTATTATTTCCTCCCACCATGCTTCAGGATAAGTAACCTTTGCTTGCACCCAAATTGGCGCCAGAAAGGGAATCTTGAAAAGCTCTACTTTACCTTTGACGGTGAAGGGCTCTTTCAACCTTGGTGTCTCAGGGGTAGGGGTTATGTCCTTCAAGGTAAAGAGCATGTTGCCTTTTTCAAAAAGTTCGGTTTGCTGCATTTAACCTCCCTATTTGGTCCAGTGTCAGCCTGCTATTTCCAAGGCCACCTTATTCCCCATTTCCTTGGCAAGGGTGGCCCCTCTTCAGGTGACATCGGCATAAGGCTCTCTGTATAGAATGGGGGGAGCACTCCTTTAATTCTTTCTTTGGCTGCCTTTATTATAGCCCGCTTTTCTGTCTCAGAGCCGGCTAGAAACCGCTCCGCCTCATCTCCGGTCAAACCCAACATCTCAAGCTGTCGTATGGCTTCCTCATGTGTAATAGTTAGCATACTTATCTCACCAGCCCTTTCACAACCTGGGCAAATATTTAGGCGGGTGCGCCCCAAAACCCTCGTTTCAGCAACTACCCGCCTTTTATTTTCAGTTTAACCTTAAACTAGCTGTTTGACAAGTATTATAGCCTTGACCTCAACAAGGCAAGAACATCTGGGTATGTTTTGTCCCAGTGCATGTATTTCTCATATTCCTCCGGTGTAAGCAGCTTTTTTATCTCCCGGGTGTGCATTGCCCGAATTGAATCAGCCAAAGTTCCCCCAATCCAAGGGATTATACCTAGTATATCTGAGGCGTCAATGCCTATGGTGTGCCCCAGAGCCTTCCTGTGCCTGTCCTCAAGCTTAGGTAGCTTCAGTGGGGGCAGCTCTACACTGGGTGTGGAAACCGTGCCGAAAGGCGTAAGGATCTCCTTCGGCTGTAGTAGCGTCTTCCCCTTAAATGGACTTCCTGGCAACTTTGGCATTCCTTCTCCTACTTTTTCCACGGCCATTTCAGCGCTAAAAACCTTGGTAGCGGCGGTCCTTCGCTTGGCGACATGGGGAGCATGCCATTTACATCCACATTGCCTGCTTTCTCGGCATAGTGAAAAGTAGCATAAGTTACAGCTCCACCGATGCCAGTTACAAGCCCAACCACCAATAGCGTTGCTGGATTAACCATGCTCACTCCTTCAAGCTGGTCAGAAAGCCCCTCAGCTCCTCGGGCGCCTTCTTCATTATCCCCTCAATCCGCTTCAGCACCTTCTCCAGCCTCTCCAGCTTCTCGATAGGCATGGAGTTGATTTCCCTGATTAGTGAGACAACCTGGTCAAGCTCCGGGGCATTCTGGGATACCCTCTCAGCCACAACTAGCACCTCTTTGATTAGCTTGAGCTGCTTGGCATCAGGGAACTTTTCCAGCGAATCCGCTATCTGCGAAAGCCGGGGGAGACCGAGGGCCTTTTCTACCCTTTCCATCACCATGATAAACCCCCTTAATCAATTCTAAGCCTTGCCGAGGCAAATGGTCAAGAGAAGCTTCTCTTGATGGTTTTATGGATAAATTCCCTGGTGATAGGTGGGCAGTCCCTCAGGTCACTTTTGAAGTTATCGCCCCAGAGATAGGGAATGAAAGCCGACGCCATCTTCTCGAATATGGCTTCAATAGGGCTGGACTTGAAGTGAGGCTCTATCCTGATTTTGACCATTATGAACTCACCAACCCACTCTACCAGCTCCTGCATGGTTGGCGGTTTTGGGTTGGTGAGCCAGTATGTGCCCGTTTTCTCAATGCTAGCCATGGCATCAGCCACAGCATCTATCGGAACCAGATTTAGCCTGCCGTCAGGATTGGCCCTCATTCTAAACACCGGCTCGATGATAGGGAGCCTGAGTGCTCCCTCAAGCTTTCTACGCACAAGCTCTGCTCTCTGGTGTATTTTTATCAGCACAGCGACAAACTGGGAGAAGTGCCCCGGGTAAAAGTGCTTTTCTGTTCCCATCACTACCGATGGCTTGAAGATGGTAACCTCTGGGATGCCAGATTTTTTCACTATGGTTTCGCCCAAAGCTTTTGACTGCTCATAGATGTTCCTCCCCTGGGTGTAAGCGGTCGATGTGAAGTACAGGTGCGGAATCCCGTGCTTGGCGCAGAACTCGAGTATGTTCTGGGTGCCGACCACATTGGTCTCCCATATCGAACCGTCTTTATCTTGACCCAACCTATGAATTGCAGCCAAGTGGTAAATAGCCTCGATGTCTGGGGGTACTTTTTGAAGCCCTAAGTTGGGTTTCAGGATGTCTCCCACCAAAATCTTGCAACCAGGGCTTATTTTTGGTTCTGGTGGCTTGTGGTATAGACCATAGATGGTATGTCCCCTTTTCGATAAGCGAGGGATTAGTTCTTTGGCAAGGAAGCCGCCAGCACCAGTAACTAAAATAGTCAAACTAACCTCCAAACTGAAGGAGTGTTGCCCCGCCGCGAATGCCTGGTCCGACAGTAACAACCATGACATAGTCGCCCTCTTTTATACTCTCTGACATAAGGCATTTGCCAATAATTCCAACCGTGGCGCTGGAGCAGTTACCAAAATCCTTGAGTACCCGTGCAGATAACTCTAGCTTGTCCTCGGCGATGCCCAGTGCTTTCTGGATATTTCGAAGCACTGAAAGCCCAGCGGCATGAACCACCCACCACCCGATGTCAGCTACCTTCAAGCCCTGCCTTTGTAGAATAGCCTCAACCGCCGGTTTGACTACCAGTGGCGCAAGCTCAGGTACTCTCTTACTGAGTAGAACCATCAGCCTCCCGCCCCGCCATCTGTAGCCGAGGTCATCAATGTAGCACGTGTCCGTATAAGACTCCTGGCCAATGATGCTGGGGTGCCTCCAGTCATTGTCATATCCAACCAGAGCCGCGGAGCTGGCCTCAGCGAAGATAGCATTAGCGCGAAGGCATTGATAGTCATTTTCCGGGTTGGGCTTGCCATCAGGCTCGGGGTAGTATGTGAGTCCGCTAAGCTCTGTGGCCACCACTAGGGCAAGCTTACCCCTAGCTGTGGCGAAATCCGCTGCTGTTGCCAGTCCAGGGAAACCGCCACCTTCACACCCTTGAAAACCAATATTGACAATTCTGGTATGAGGTGAAAGACCAAAGTCCCTCATGATGTAGTCTCCGATGGTGGGTCCTGGCGGCAGCCCAGTGCAGGTACAATAAACAACGAAGCTGATTTCCCTCATGTCTCTACCATCAAGGCAGTTTATAATTGCCTGCTTGGAAAGCTCGACCGCTGCCTTCTGGTATTCCTCTTGTTGCTCCTGAAAGCTAAGGCGTCTTATCTGAGGTAGAGGTATGCAAAAGTGTCGCTTGTCAATGCCGCTATCGCGGAAGATCCTCCAGAAGTGCTTGGGGTATTTAAGCTGCTCAAAGATTTCCCCTTGAGTGTAGCAATACTGGGGCACGCTGTAGCCTATGGAAATTATCTTAGGTAATGACACCCTAGCCTCCTATTATCTGGCCGATGGTGAGTAAAAGCATATGCAGGAATATAGCCCCCAGCCCCCACCAAACGCCTACTTTAAGGTTTTTCTCCAAATACAGGAAGCAGAAAGAGAAGGGTATAAACGAGCTAAGCGATAGTGCCGTCAATGGAGCCAACACGCCACCGGCAATGAGAAATAGCTGGGAAAAGAAGGTAACGCAGACTAGCCAGGCAACAAACATGCTTATTGAGATATTGTTCTTCCATACTAGTGCCCCCATGTTTTTCAGACCTCTCGGCCAGTTCGGTTCGGCATCTGTCCACTGATCTATTGTTTCAGCTCCATAACCCCAAAGGATTAGAAATGGTATGCCCGCTAGAAAGGCCACCAGGAAGTCAGGATTAGGCTGTGATGCCATGCCCAGCATCACTGCTAAGGGGCCAAAACCAGTGCCCAGAGCCAGCTCGCAGTTCCAATGGAGCTTGCCCCATGAGTACCAGAAGGTGCACAAGGCAGTTACTACCCAGATAGCCCATATTATTGGCGATATCTGCCAAGCGACAATGCCGATGAAGATGGCTGAGATGGCAAGGTAGACAAGACCGTTTGCGAGTACCTCCTTCGGTGTCAATATGCCGGCAGCAATCGGTTGCTGAGCTCGGGTATAGACCTTTCCTTTGCTACGCTCCTCCTCAGTTCCCTTGTCAAAGCCAGTCCAAGAGTAATCCAGCAGGGTGTTGAATGAGTGGGCATAAGCCATTTGGAAGATAGCACCTAAGACTACCATCACCGATAACCAGCTCCAGTGGCCACCGAGAGCGATACCTAGCAGGACGGCACAAACCGCTGCTGGAAGGGCAAAGAATCTGCCCAATCCCAAATGTGTTTTAATTTTGTCTTTCACTTAAGACCTCCTTTTGCCTCTTCATATATAACCTGGAATGGGTTGAACGGGAGCATAGGGAAAAGTTTTCTCACGACATTACTCAAAGCCTCCAGATATACTTCATAGGCTTTTGTGCTGCAGTTCATCGCCTCGGCATAATCTAATACCTTTCTATCCTCAGCTACCGCTTCGTCAAAAATATATTTCTCCACCACATACCCCTTGTGGCAACGAGGGCATCTTAGGTTCTTGAGATACTCTCCTCTAGTGTCCCATTCATGGCGGCAGGCAGGATTTAAGCATTTGTATCTCATACTTGATTTCCCTTGTGCTTCATCTAAGTAGCCTGCTGCTGCCATAAGCTCATACACAGACACATCATAAATAGGCGCAAGTTTCTTGAGGATGTTGGGGTGTGGTGGTGGCCTCTTACCTTGCTCAATTTGCCCTAAGTAGGCGTTAGAAACCCCAGTCTGTCTTTCTACATCTCTTAGGGACATCCTCTGGTTTCCCCTGAGCGATTTGAGATACTCACTAAAACAGAACATATAGAACTCCCATGACAACGGCACTTGCCAGTGGTATAGTCAGATTATCATCCATCCATTTTGTTGTTTTGGTGAACCTCTCAGCGATAACAGCGGTTAGAGCTCCGACCGCACCAAGCCAGTAGGGTGTAATAAAGTAGGCCAGAATCAGGCAGGTAATGAGCATACCCAGGCTCCCCCAGTTGCCCTTAACTTCTCTGCCATAGACCTTACTGCGAATGAGCCCAGTTACAGCATCGCCACCCCCCATAAAACAGAGAGGGACAATCGCCAGCCATGGCTCCCCCAGTAGCCCCCAGCATATACCGATAAGCGCAATGCCTGTTGCCGGGAAGTGAATCTCAGCCAGTGCCTGCGGTCTCCCTGAGCCGCCTACCCCGCGGAATGTCCTTGGTCTGAATAGCCTGGCGTAGAGGAGCAGGATGGTAAACCCCGTAGTCAATATTAGTGGCCACCAGAAGCTGTGAAAGAGGAAAGGGCAAAGTAGGAAACCGACACACCCTCCCAGGTGCCCCAGCTTTCTACTGATGTATTGAGGAATGCCGTAGTCCCAAAAAAGATTTGCCAGATATAGGCCTAGTAAGGCTGCGCCGGCAATCAGCATAGCAAATGGTGCCTCAGCTAACATATTTTTCAATGGTATTCCCCCGAGTTATTCTTCGTTCCTCTTTCTTTACTGCTTTATCAAAACACCGCCCGCAACGAGATGAGATATACTCTGGCTCTCCGGGATAGCTCCGCTGGTAAAGAGGCATATTGTGCCATTCCTTACCTCCAGCATCTAGCCCATCTGGCCAATAATAACCGCCTGCATCTCCTTTACACACAGGACACTTCATTGCCTTACTCTTGTTAGTTTATTTACACTAGGTGGTCGTGCCAGTGCTGAGGCATAGAAGCCATATAGCCCCTGAACCTTAGATTAAGGTATAGCCTATCCTTAACCTGCTTTATATGCTCCCACTCCTCGGGTGTAGGCTCAGGTCTATGGGCATTAAGCACTATCATCGGATTCCCGTGAAGCGGGCAAATAGTAACCCAGCAAACCTCGTCAAAATATGGCTGTTCTCTAATCGGGTCTTTCCGGCAAAGAGAGCAATTCGGCTCATACTCAGCCACTCCTTCTAACCTCTTCTATTATCTCTTTTAGGGGTAATGCCTGCAAGGATAGGTCTTTGGGAAGTAACTTACCCAGCTTAACCAGATTAGCGATGATATCCCTGATTGCAGTAAGCTGCTCCATACTGGCACTGGTAATAAGCCTCAGTATTTCTAAAAAGGCTTCAAGCTCCTCGGGGCTGCCCTTTACCTTCCCCACTTCGGCAAGGACTGACCTCAGCAGCCGGAGCTTTGCTTGGTCAAGACTGGTTAGCGCCTCAGATACTCCCCTCATTGTTTTGAGGGCCTCCTCAGGGCTGCCGAAGGTTTCATCGAAAAACTTTTTTATATTCTGCACCATTTTATTTCCCCCCTTTTCTTGCCCTTCTCACTATACCTTTAATCACAAGCGGAAAGGCGATTTTAAGCAGTACTTTCTCTATAATCTGTGCCCACTCCTCAGAGTCAACATCCGGCTTGTCTCCACTCACCGTTATCAGGCGGTTAGCCAGGGCGGTTCTGAAATCAAGCCGAGGGTAAAGCTGAGGAATTACCTTATCTATCCCTCCCTCTTTGTCAACGAGGCTAACTAGGGTGTCAAGGTCAGCCTCCGGGGTAATCAGGTCGAGCAAAGTATTCTCCGACATGTAAACAGATGTCTTTATCGGCACATCGGGCGGCTTTTCCTGGATACCCGATTCGGTGAACCACAGGTCAAATATTCCCCCTTCAGGTCCGTCAATTATCATCTTGGCTGCTCTTCCGTATCCCTGCTGCTTTTTCTCCTCGGGAAAGTCGTGGAGGACATCATT